>CAMAFU010000064.1 GCA_945833725.1 uncultured Treponema sp. | reverse complement strand
ATTTCTACAGGAAGATCAACCTTAGACTTGATTGCCTTTACAAGGTCATAGGCTTCGTAAGGTTTAAGAAGACCAGACATATCTTTAATACAGATTGAATCTGCACCGAAGTCGGCATAAGTTTTTGCCAGGTCTGCATAAATTTCTTTTGTGTGATATGGAGTTGTAGCATAAGAGATGGCCATCTGAACATGCTTACCTGTCTTTTTTGCAGCTTTTGTAGCCCGTTCAAGGTTGCGCGGATCGTTACATGCATCAAAAATGCGGAAAACATCGATACCGTTGGCAGCAGCAGTTTCTACGAATTTATCTACAACATCGTCTGCATAGTGGCGGTAACCCAAAAGGTTCTGACCGCGCAGGAGCATCATGATTTTTGTATTTGGCATTGCTGCGTGAAGTTTTCTAAGGCGCTCCCAAGGGTCTTCGTTCAAAAAGCGGATACAAGAATCGTAAGTTGCACCACCCCAGGCTTCTGCAGCCCAGTAACCGATTTTATCGATAGCAGGAGCGATTGGCAGCATGTCAGCCAAAGTCATGCGTGTAGCGTGAAGTGACTGTGTAGCATCACGCAATACAAGTTCAGAAATTCCAATTTTTTTAGACATTTTCGTTTTCCTTCCTAAGTTTTATTTTTTTTCGCGTAGAGCGACGGCAATGGCTGCAACGACAGCTTTTTCATCTACAGCATCTGCACCGGCAGCAGGAGCTGCGATACCATCAGCCTTTGGAGCTTCAACATCAAGTTTTGCAGCATGAACAATAATACGAAGAAGATTCATACAGGCAATCATGATAATAAGGAATCCAAAGACAACACACATTCCCAGCAGAGTTAAAACAGCACTCTGACCAAGCATTGAACCGATTGTCATATTTCCCCCATAAAGAAACAAAATAAAATATTTTGACGATGATTATAAATTAAACGGTGGCTTTGTTCAATAAACCGTGCAAACCTAAATGAAAGTAAAATAACTTTTTAAAAAGGTAAAATTACAAATTTCCGTGAAAAACATTATGAGAATTAAGATTTCGCTTTTCCTCAGCCTTTTCCGCCGGACTTAACAAACTACACAAAAAATCTCAATCTGCCGTACGGGAATTTCTGTGTTCCAGAAAAGTAAGGAATTCATCTTTTGGAATTGGACTTGAATAGTAATATCCCTGAATGTATCTGCACACCAGCTCATTATTAAGCCGGAGATTTTCAAAACATTTTGCACTGCTTTCGTTATCAATTCCTTCAATAAAAATTTCCTTGCCCAGCTTTACAAGCATTTGAATTGTATCACGAATAACAATCCACATTCTGCTGTCGTCCATTTCATCAACAAAAGCCTTGTCCAGTTTTATTATGTCAAACGGAAGCTTTATTACCCGTTCAATATTGGAATAACCCGTACCGTAATCATCCAGGGCAATTTTTATTCCAGCTTTATGGAGAAGCGTAATATTCTGTTCAACTACAAAAGGATTAAAATCCGCAGAGTTTTCTGTAATTTCAAACCGAAGCTGCTCCGGAGCAACGCCATACTCGCTTATGGTCCGCAGAATATTGTCTACCAGATTAGATTCAATACACTGAGCTGTAGATAAATTTATTTCTATAAACTGAAGGCCTGCCTTTTTAAACTCCGGTGAAGAAATAAAACGGCACACTTCCTTAAGGACAAAATCGCCTATTTTATGAATATCGCCGTTGGATTCTGCAGCAGGAATGAATATAGACGGCGGAATATACCCCAGTTCTTCATCTTTTAAACGCACCAGAGCTTCTGCACATATAAATTTTTTATGTTCAACACTCCACACAGGCTGATAAAAAACTTCAAACCGACTGGAAGCCAGGGCATTTTTAAGAATTTTTTCTATGGAACTTTTTATTCTGAATTCTTTTGATGAAGAAACATTTTTTATGTAAACAGGGGAATCTGTGCTGCCAATAACTTTGTGAAAATTTTTTGTAAAATAATAAAAAAACTCAAAATCTTCAATATCGTCTGGAAGCCGTAACAAACACACAGAAAGCTGAGGAAAAAGTTCAAATTTTCTGAAATCCGTTTTTTTTGTTAATTCGGAATTGATTTTTTCTGCCAGTGCCCCGATTTTATTGTCTTCATCTTCTGAAGCAACTGCAAAAAGAGAATCATTCAGATAATAAAGTTCAAAATCATCAGTTTTGTCTGGGAAACAGGCTTTTATTTTTTGGGCAATAAACCTTAAATATGCAGAATAATTTTCCTGTCCTATGTAAAGCGAAAGATTTTTGTGGTTTGTTATTTTTATAAAAAGGACTTTTCCTTCAATGTTGAAATTGAAAAATTTAAAACAGTCATTAAAAAAAGTTTTTTCAGTTTTTGAATCCACCATGGAATTTATAGAAAGTTCCGGGATTTTTGTAAAAAGAAGCACGAGATAACAGGAAACTGAAAGAATGAATATATTTGCATTTATGAAAAACGGAACAAAGCAGTATATTACTGCCATACAAATATTGATTATAAGGAGGAAAAACGGAAGAAGAATTGAAGAACATCTTATAAGTTTTTTAAACCGTATGAAAACTGCAATGCCGAAAAATATGGAAACAGTTATGGAAAAAGGAATTAAAACGCAGGCAGGATTTTTAAAATACTCCATTGCACCGCTTATATAAAAAAGTTTATTTGAAGGAATATTGCATAAAACAAGCAGGAAAGGAACGGCATTCAACACAACAACAAAGAATCTGTACAGTTTTTTTGTTTTTATTATGTTCCAAAGTCCGCTAAAGGAATAAATGTAATATATGGTGGCATAGGAAGCAAGGATAAGGAGGAAGATATATGTATAAATCATTACATAGCAACAGTTCCTTATATACATGGTGTAGGGAGCATTTGCCAGAAGCCCGCTGTATACGAGTCTGGAAAGGGCGGCGAAAAACAAAAATATTAAATTAACGAAAAATATTTTGTTTGCCCGTCCCACACATGTCTTTTTAAAAAAATCTGCCAGAATAAGAATGCCGATAATAATAAAGCCGCAGAGGTCAAAGAAAAAATTAATTTTCATCCAGTCCTCCATTAGAATTACAGTTGTGCTTTTTTACAAAATCAAGATAGTCTTCTTTTTTTAGCGGCTTAGAAAAATAATACCCCTGAATATAATCACACCCCAGCGAAACAAAATAGTCAAAGGCGTCCTTATCTTCAATTCCCTCCACAAGAATAAGTTTTTCCATTTTTTTAAGCATCTGCACAGTTTCGCGGATTACCACATTCATTTTTTCTGACTTGTATTCGTCGGCAAGAGTTTTGTCCAGTTTTATTATGCTAAGCGGAAGAGTTGCCAGTCTTTTCATATTGGAATATCCCGTTCCATAATCGTCCAGAGAAAAATTAACACCGGAAGATGATATTTTTATAATGTTGCTGTCAAAAACTTCCGGATTAAAATCGGCGGCAGTTTCTGTAATTTCCAGATTTACCTGAGACGGAGAAAGGTCAAAATGATTTATAACGGCGCATACCTTTTCAAAAAGATTTTCTTCAATAGCCTGGGCAACAGAAAGATTAATTTCGATATAATCCAGTTTTAAGGCAGAAAAGTCACATTCCGAAATAAAGCGGCACACATCTTCCAGAACAAAATCACCGATTTGATGAATTGCACCGCTATACTCTGCAGCAGGAATAAAAAGTGCAGGAGAAACAAAGCCGTACTGAGGATCATTTAGGCGGATAAGAGCTTCTGCCGAGCTGAACAGTTTTTTTCTGACATTATAAACAGGCTGATAATACATTTCAAAACGGGAATTTTCCAAAGCCGCTTTTATAATGTCGTCTAAATTAACCTTTATACAGAAATCCTTTGACATAACCTCGCTGGAAAGATTAACTACAGAATCTGTCTGGGAAACAATTGCAGAATAATGAATGCAGAAATTAAGGAGGGACTTTAAATTTTTTAGGTCGTCAGGACACCGGCACCGGCATATTTTTGAACTGAAAAGAAGTTCCGCCTTGTCAATTTTCATTTTTTGATTCATCGTAAGAAAAACGGCACTAGATACACTGTCAAAAAAACTCTGATTTTCTTTCAGGGAAACAATTGCATAAAAACCAGGCGAAATTGTGTAAACATCTGTTTCTTCACTGCCGCATATTTCGTAAAACCGTTTAATAAGGGAAGACTGAAAAAGATTTATAGTCTGGGTTCTGAACTGAGTTTTAAGGGAGTCGAACATTTCTATTTTTACAAAAAGAATGTCCATAGGCGTATTTGACCAGAAAATTTTTCCTGCATCACCAATAAAGGCATGAAAATTAAGGCTTCCAGTATCAATATCAATATTTTCTTCCGGCTTTTGAACTGCCAGCGTAAAAAGAAGAATTGAAAACGCTGTGCAGAAATTTTCTATTGTAAAGTCTGGAAATAAAAACTGAAAGGTAGAACCGCCTACGCAGATGAAAATCAACATAAGGAAAACGGAAAAAATCAATTTCGATAAAATTTTTCTGGACAGTATAACGGTAATGAAAGCCTGAATAAAAAAACAGAAAGCATTAAGGTACAGTGCCAGAATGTACGGTCCTGCCTTAAACTGAAGATTTTCTGCAATATAAAAACACTGGTTAAACCATATATTTCCAAAAATAAGTAAAAAGGCAACAGAAGTATTCAACACAAAAAAAATTCTGTAGCGAAAATGACTGCAATACTTATGCCACAAGCCGCAGTAAGCTACAATAAACATAAAGAAAAACGGAGGAATAAGGTTTCTGGAAATAAAATACAGATAAGTAAGAACATTAAGAATATAGAAATTTTCAGATGCAGGTGAAAAATAAAACGGGAAAAGACGGCATGTAATTTCGGCCCAGGAAGTAAGAAAGAGAAAAAAACACAGGGAAAGAAAAAACTTGTTTGCTGTTCCCTTTGTAACTTTTCTAAAAAGAAGAGAAATGAAAAGAAATAAAATCAATACTGCCGAGCAGACAGAAAACGCAATGCACTGTTCCATTTTTGTGATTTTTCAATTTTAATACAAAAAACTCTATAAATAAAAAAACTATTGTTATAAGTGAACAAAAACACAGGACTTTTTTCAGTAAACCATGAAAACTTTGAAAAAAACTTAATTATTACTAAAGAAATTTCACTCCCTTTACGATATATATAATGTCGGGCGTTCAATTATCCCCTCCCACCCATTGGCGTCCGACTGCCTGATGGGCATGGGCCGGTTGCGATACCGGCTCTTTTTTTTGTGTTGCATTGACTAAAAAACAGGTTTTTCTTATCCTTAGAACTTATGGACAAGATAAAGAAATCTACTTTTGTTTGGATTGCTGTTCTTTTTCTTTCTGCATGTCTTTGCGGAGCAGCTTTAGGACTGGCTCTTTCTTATACAAAATATATAATTGACAACGAACAGTTTACCCAATTCAATACAGCTCTTCCCACAAAACTTCTGGATATTAACGGAGAACTTATAACAGAACTTTCTTCCGAAGAAAAACGGGAAATAATAAGCATAAACGACCTTCCCCAGCACATGCTCGATGCCCTTATTTCCAGAGAAGACAGGGTGTTTTACGAACATCACGGTTACAGCGTAAAAGCAGTATTTAGAGCCGTAGTAGGAAAACTTACAGGTCTTTCTCTAGGCGGCGGTTCAACTTTAACACAGCAGATTGCAGGAACCTTGTACTGCGACAGAACAGACATGTCCATCAAGCGAAAACTGAAGGAATTGTGGTGGGCAATTCAAATGGAAAGAAGATACACAAAAGAAGAAATTCTTGAACTGTACCTTAATAAAATTTACTTTGGCGGCGGAACATACGGCGTAAGTGCCGCTTCAAAATATTATTTCGGTCACGATGCCACAAAACTTACTCCTGCAGAATCTGCCATTCTTGTAATACAGCTTTCAAATCCTGCCTTTTATAATCCCTTCGAATATCCCAACAGGGCGATGGACAGACAGTCTGATGTTCTTGCAACAATGGTTAATGCAGGATACATAACAAAAGAAGAAGCTGATTCCAGTTTTGACGAATACTGGGCAAATTTCGACTACACAAGAACAGGAACAGCCACCGTATTCAATCAGGATGATAAGGCCCCGTGGTTTTCTGAATATGTCCGCCGGGAACTGGGAAATTTAATATACGGAACGGAAGATATATACACCAGCGGTTTTACCGTAAATACAACCCTCAACCTGAAAAATCAAATTATTGCGCAGGATGTAATGGACAGGTACATCCGGTATGCAAACAGAACATACAAACGGTCTCTCGGAGAAAAAACAAACAAGGATTTTGCAGTTTATGCACCTTTAACAGAACTTTTAGCCCTCACCTTCAATTTACCGGGGCTTAAAGTCAGCGAACAGAGAAACGAAGCCATTTCAAAGGCAACATATACAAATCAGCTGAATCCTGTAATGGATGTTATGTCCTTAATGTTCGGTCTGGACAGCCTTAAAATGGGCATTGTCAATAAAGTAAACTCAAAGTCAAAAGTCAATGTAAGCAAAACCACAATCGAAGGAACCATGATTGCTCTGGAAAACGAAACAGGCTACATAGATACTCTTGTGGGCGGAAGTAAATTTGATAACGAAAATCAGTTCATAAGGGCTGTGCAGGCAAAACTTCAGCCGGGTTCTTCATTTAAACCGCTTTATTATTCTGCTGCAATCGATTCTAAGGAGTTTACTCCGACAACAATAATTTCCGACACCCCTGTAGTATTCCACACAGCAGACGGAAAACCTTACATTCCGCAGAATTTCCGTGGCGAATGGAAAGGTGATGTGGAACTTTGGTACGCTCTGGCTCACTCTATGAATGTTCCTTCCCTTAAAGTTCTGGATGGAATAGGTTTTGATGCGGCAATTTCAAGGGCAATAGATCTTCTTGGCATTCCAAAAGATGAAGTTCCGTACAGAGGTTTTGTACCGGGCTACCCTATCGGACTGGGCGTATGTTCCGTGCGTCCTGTAGAACTTGCCAGAGCCTATTCAATTTTTGCAGGCGGAGGAAAAGAAGTTACACCTATTGCAATCCGTTCTGTAGAAGATAGAAACGGCAATATCATCTTAAACCCCGAAAAAGAAGTACGTTCTGCCCTTCAGGAAAAAGGTACAGATGCTCAGGTTATTTCAAAGCAAACGGCATTTGTGATGACAGAACTTCTCAAAAATACAGTTTTATCTGGTTCATTGGCAGGTCCTTCCTCAAACGGCAAAAAACTCAGATACACAGATGAAAAAGGCCGGCAATATACAATTCCTGCTGCAGGAAAAACTGGAACAACACAAAACTGGGCAGATGCATGGGCCGTTGGCTATACTCCTTATTATACTTCCGTTTTCTGGTTTGGTTTCGACAAACCGGGGCAGTCTTTAGGACTTCAGCTCACTGGTTCAACTCTTTCCGGCTATGCCTGGGCAGATTATATGCGCAAAGTCCACAACGGTCTTCCAATGAAAGAATTTTCAAAACCGTCTACCGGCGTTATTGAAGCTACAGTCTGTTCTGTAAGCGGAGGAATTCTTACTCCAGAGTGCGGAAATAACAAAGTTACGGCATGGTATCTTGAAGGCACCCAGCCAACAAATGTATGTACAGTCCATTCCACATCAAATCCCGGAAGAACTATCGGTATGTTCCGTCTTGAAAAAGAACTCTATAAATCCGGGTTTGCAGGAGAACTTATTATTAGGGATTCTGTTCCCCTTAGTTTCGACTTGAATAAAGCTGCTGCCAATTCCGATTTCGGTGTTTTCGATGAAAACATCCAGTCTCCACAGGAAGGTCTTCTTGAAGGAGAAATTGGACCGTCATACAACTACCTTATGGAATAAAATCATTTTTATGAATTTTTTCCAGAATATTTGCAATACATTAAAGTTTCTCTTTATCTGCCTGTATGCCGTTTTTTTTTACAGCTGTGCAACTACGCAGAAAAATCAGGATAAAATTGTTTTTCAGCCTGTACAAAATCCTCTTTCCATACAGGAGAACTCTTCTTCAACTGTTGAATTGATTTTTGCCGGTGATATTATGGCTCATACAAGCAATTACACTGCCGGGAAATTTCACAGGATATGGCAGGATATAAAACCGCTTCTTTTAAAAGGTGACTTTGTTTTTGCCAATCTTGAAGCCCCTGTAAACGATAAAATGCCATGGAACACATTTCCCCAGTTCAACATGCACTCAGATTATGTGGAAGCAGCTATTGATGCAGGCGTAAATGTATTCAGTCTTGCAAATAATCATACAAACGACGGGTATCTTGAAGGAATTGAAGCAACAAAACAGTATTTTTCTAAAAAAATAAATGTCTGGGCATGCGGATTAAAAAACAAGGCCGACGGCAGCATCTCTTTTCAACTGCTAGAAAAAAACGGATGGAAAATTC
>CAMAFU010000063.1 GCA_945833725.1 uncultured Treponema sp. | reverse complement strand
GTTAAGGCGTGCGCATTTTGCCGGCAAATTCCTTTTTGAAGATTTTTTTGAAATAAAACATTTCTGCAATTCCTGTTATGGTCCAGCTTACAAAATAAAGGGAAAACAGGGAATTTATGGTTCCAAAATACCGGAATATCGTATAAATCCAAAGGATTCTAAACAGACAGGAACCTACGCTTACCACAATGGAAGGAACAAAAGTGTGTCCCAGCCCCCGGCAGGCAGCAATAGTATTGTCCATAAGGCAGCTGCAGCTGTAAGTAAGACACATTATTTTTATGCGGGCAAGTCCCCCCTGAATAACAGCCTCGTTGTCCGTAAAAAGTTTCATAAAAGGAATGCGGAAAATCCACAGAACAATACTAAAAATCAGTGCTGCAAAAAACGAATAGAACATGCAAAGCCAGAATGTTTTTTTTACCCGGTCAGGTTTTCCTGCTCCATGATTTTGCCCTATAAAACTGGCACAGGCAGCATAAAAGGCAGACATCATTTCGTAACATAAGGGGTCAGCCTGAGAAGAAGCAGATATGCCGGCCACAGTCATGGAATCAAAACTGTTTACGCCGTATTGAATGAACATATTTGCAAATGCAAAAATTGAATTCTGTAATCCTGCCGGAAGTCCGATTTTTAAAATCCGCTGAACTTTATTCATCTTTACAAACGGATGTTTCAAATCAAATTTTAAATCGCCATATCCTCGTAAAACAGCAGCAAAAATAAGGATGGCAGAAATATACTGGCTTATTACGCTGGCCCAGGCAACGCCCTTTACATCCATTCTAAATACAATTACAAAAATAAGATTTAAGACTACATTTATAATTCCCGCAAAAGAAAGATAAATAAGCGGTCTTTTTGTATCTCCCACTGCACTTAAAAGGGCATTTCCCCAGTTATAAACAGCTCCCGCCGGAAGTCCCAGAACATATATTTTTAGGTAACAGGAAGCAAGTTCAATCAATTCCTCTTTTGTTTTTAAAAGCTCCAGAACTCCTGTAGCAAAAAAAACACCAAGGAACATCATTAAAAAGCCGAATCCAAGGCACACAAAAAAAGAAGTCTTTACAGTTTCTTCCAGGTCTTTTTTCTGATTTGCTCCTGCATGGTAGGCGGCAATTACATTAACGCCTCCTCCAAGCCCCTGTAAAATTCCCACCATAAAAAAAATAACCTGAGGAGTTGAGCCTACAGCACCTAAAGAAAGAGGACCTGCAAAACGCCCGGCCACAGCAACATCTGCAAGGTTAAAAAGCACCTGCAGCACATTTGAAAATATAAGTGGAAGAGAAAAAATAAAAATGCCGGAACCTAAAGGACCGGCAGTAAGATTAAGCTGTTTCATAACCGCAAAATAAAACTATCCCTTAAGTTTTTCTGCAATTTCCTGATGCTGGATTTCCAGTTTTTCCATAACCTTATCGATTACGGCCTGTTTTGGATCAGGATTGTCTTTTTCAAGAGAAGCCAGCACATCGTTGCGGAATTTTTTACATTCAATAACAGGACTGGCAGCATAAACGCAGCGTGCAGGAGCACATTCATCAGCAAGCATGTCATCAATTTTGTCTGGAACCATTGTAAGGAGCATGCCGTCAATAGAAACAAGAATCATATAGTCAAACATTCTAAGGTAACTGTCAATTTCTTTAAGCCCTCTTTTTGTTTCCGGTTTTCCAGGCCTAAAGCGGGTACCTGCCGGAAAAACAAGAATAGCTTCTCCATTGCGCTTACATTTATCCATGGCACGCATGGCAGCAAGATTAATTGTTCTTGCCTTTTTAGTTTCCGCTTCGATTTCTTCCTGGGACTGAGCTTTTTTTGAAGCTGAATCCAGAGACCGTGTAGGATAAATTACAACGCGGGTAAAACTTTCTGCAAAAGCCCGCACCATAGGATCTGCCTCGTTAAGTTTCATGCCGGCAATGGCAACAATTCTCTGGGCAAGATCCCGGCCTTCTTCTCCCATTTTGTTTTCCAAAAGCCAGATTAACCCCGGCAAGTCTGTATTGGCATAATGTTCCATAAGAATAAGGCCGCTTTTTCCTGATTTTAAAAGCTCTAAAAAGGCTTTAAAATTTTCTACACCTTCAATATGACTGTATTCTGTCATATTGTCGCTGACAAGCTTATCCATTATTTTTTTTGTACCAGGATTTGCTTTCTGATATACATTAGTTTCATCAATTTTTGCGGCAGCACAGGACATAGATGCCATCTGCTTAAAAAACTCTCCGTAACGCTCTCTAATTGAAGCCATTTTCTACTCCCTTTTTCAATACTCTGTATTTTTTAGTATATCACATTTGTATCATCATTTGAACAGTCTGACCATTCGTGTACCATTCGCTCCTTCGCGCCCCGATTTTTCTCACAAAGTTATAATGCGCAAGCCTTGTCGTATTCTCCCCCCACAAAAAAATTCGGGCTGACCGTCGCGACTGTTCAGTGCAAAACAGGCCGCTCATTTCAAATCTATTTCAAAATGCTGGTAGTCTTTTAAGTTTTTCCAGTCGCCGCCCCACTCAAAGCCCCTTTCTGTAAAAAGTTTATAGGCCAAATCACTATGGGTAATTTTCATGGAAAAATCTTTCGATCTGTCTGTAAATTCCTCTGATCCTGCCGGTTCTACAACAGTTCCTGTACCGGTTGTTTTTATGTATGGATTGTAAAGCGGATTTATATCAACAGCAAGTCCAAGTCCGTGCATGGAAATTTTATCTGTACCGCTTATACAGCGGAAATTAAAACAGGAAGTATTGTTGTCCTGCATACTCTGCTCGTCTACAGCATTATAGTCGTCTGCAAGGCGGACTTTTTCAATTACATATTCACTTTTATAAAGCAGAAAAAAAATTTCAAGAAGAATGGCGCTTATTTTTGATGAACATACCATTTCTCCTTCTAAAACTTCTCCGTTTTTGCCCCAGTGCAGGATGTGAAGATAATTCAGCGATGAAAGGGGAACCGTACAGTTTTCCTTATAAGTTTTTCCCTTCATTCGGCTAAAAATTTCATCACTTATTTCACAGCTATAAAATTCTTTTTTTATTTCGTCGTCGCTGGACAAAAAAAACCTTTCTTCTTCTGTAAAATTTTCTGCAATGCAAAAGGAAAAAGAAAAAAACATCCACAGCAATATTGCAGCACTTTTTGTTTTCATAAAATTTCTCATAGTTTTTTACGACAAAACTTTACACTCCGTCTGCCTATAATACTCTGTTTGCCGGTAAAAATTCAAACTGGAATTTCAGGTCTCCCCACTCCATTTTTTCTTAAGAATTTATATTGTCTGAACCTTTCTGCCGCAAAACTCGACTTTTATTGATATTTTTTCTATTATTACTGCCGGTAGTAAATCCAAGTTTTATCAATTTGTATGGGAGATTTCATGAAAAAGCTATTTTCCGCCGTGTTTCTGTGCATGCTTTTTTCTGGGGCTGTTTTCTGTGAACAGTTTAAGCCTAAATCAAAAGTCTATGTATCTGTTAAATCAACTTATTTAAAATCTGGAACAGAATTTTTTTCTTCAAAAGTATGCGAGGCTACTTACGGGGACTGTCTTATTGTGCTTGAAAGCAACGACAAATTTTCAAAAGTTTTTTTTAACGACAATCTTTCCCTTTCCGGATGGATTTCTAACGGAAGCATAACAAAAAGAAAAATTTACAAAAATTCATATTCCAGTGCGGCAACTCAAGATGAACTTGCTCTTGCAGGAAAAGGTTTTTCAAAAGATGCAGAAGACGCATTTAAATCCTACAAAAAAAATCTTAACTACAACCTGATTGACGAAATGGAAAAAATATCTGTTTCCGATACAGAACTTGCAGAATTTATAAAGCAGGGGCATCTTTCGGAGGGCAGCGAATATGAAAGGTAAATTTATTTCAGTTTCTATGGGAATACTTTTTTCCCTCATGTTTTGTTCCTGTTCAACCATGGGGTTTGTAACGGATATTCTTCAAATTTCCAGCATGATTGCCGGCGCTCAGGACAATAAAGCTGCAAGTTCCATTCTGGAAGCCGGTGCAAATATTTCAAAGGCAGCCGAATCCATTACTCCAGAAAACGAATACTATATTGGCCGGAGTGTTGCAGCTTCAATTCTTTCCAATTACAGCATTTTTGAATCTCCCGAAAAAGAACTTTACCTTAACAGAATATGCCGTGTTATAACAGAAAAATCTTCCCGCCCAGAATTATACAACGGCTATCATGTAAAAATTCTTGATACAGACGAAATAAATGCCCTTACCACCAGCGGCGGTCACATTTTTGTTACGAAGGGTCTTATTAACTGTGCAAAATCTGAAGATTCCCTTGCCGGCGTAATTGCCCACGAAGTTGCCCATATTCAGCTGGAACACAGCATTAAGGCAATAAAAACAAGCCGCTGGACAAAAGCCGGAACAACTTCCTTAAACGCCGCAATAAACATAGCTTCCGATAACGATGCTGAAAAAATGGATGACATTACAGGCGATATTATTTCCAGTATGATAAATTCCGGTTATTCCCACAGTCAGGAATTTGATGCCGACAAAGCAGCTTTGTTTTTAATGAATGAAGCAGGCTACAATCCTTCTTCCATGATTGATTTTCTCGAAGAACTTAAACTTAAAGAAAAGGGAAGTTTTTCAGGTTTTTCAAAAACTCATCCTTCAGCTTCTTCCAGAATTTCAAAAGCAAAAAAAGAACTTTCAAAACTTACGCTTTCTAACGATACTTCAATTTTCAGGGTTGAAAGATTTCAGGAAACATTCCGATGAAAAAAATCAAAAAAACTGCACGGATTTTTATTTCAACAGCGGTTCTCTGTATTTTTTTTACCGTCTGTTCCATGTTCAGCCTTTTTTCCTCTCTGGAGAACAAACTTTACGACAGAAGAATGTCTTTTACAGCCGATTTTTTTTCGCCGGCAGAAAACATTTTTCTTGTAACAGTTGATCAGGAAAGCCTTGACTGGGCAAAAAAAGAACTGGGCTGGTCATGGCCCTGGCCAAGAAGTGCATACGCTTCAATAACAGATTACTTTGCAAGGGCAGAAGCCTCATCCCTTGCCTTCGACATGATTTTTTCCGAACCTTCAGTTTACGGGGAAAAGGATGATGAAAAATTTGCTGAAAGTTCAAAAAATTACGGTCATGTAGTGCAGACTGTTTTTTATGAAGATTCAGAATATACAAAATCAACTCTGCCAGTTCCGCCCCTTAAAAATTCTGCCTGCCATTTAGGAGATGTTACTTCAATTCTGGACAACGACAGGGTTGCCCGGCGGGGAAATATTTTTTCAAAATCAAAAAACATGGAACCTTCCCTCAGTACTGCAAGCCTTATTGCAGGAAATTTTCCTGTGGATTTTGCGCAAATTCCCATGGCGAAAAAAGGCGGAATTTATATTCGCTATCATAAAGATTTAAATAAATTTGTGCCTTACAGTGCAAAGCAGATTCTTCAAAGTGAATTTAAAATCACCAGCGGAAATTACGAAAATGACTTTTCTTCCGACGATGATTTTCTTTCTCCAGAACAATTTAAAAACGGATTTGTTTTTTTTGGTCTTTATGCACCGGGCCTTTTTGATATTTGTGCCACGCCTGTTTCTTCAACTTATCCTGGAGCTGCCGTTCACCTTTGCCAGCTGGACACAATCCTTACTAAAAATTTTCTCCGGGACATTCCCCTTTTTTTTAACATTATTTCAGTAATTCTCTGGACTTTGCTGGGCTTTTTTACAGGATGCTCAATTAAAAAATCTGGGGCTGCAGAACTTTTAAAAACAACTTTTTGTGCCTTTGTTCTCTGTGCCATTCAAATTGCCCTAAACTATTTCTGCTTTTACAAAGGATTTGTAGTTCAACTTTTTACTCCTCTTCTGGCCTTTATTTCTTCCTACATAATTTCCATTTTTGAAGGCTACATTCTCGAAAGCTCCCAGAAACATTATTTAAAAACAGCGTTCAGGCAATATTTAAGTCCTAAAGTAATAGAAAATCTTATTGAAAATCCAGAACTTCTCCATTTAGGCGGAGAAGAAAAAGTAATTACAGCATATTTTTCCGATGTGCAGGGATTTACTTCAATCTCGGAAAAACTGTCTCCAGTGCAGCTTACAGAACTTTTAAACAGATATTTAAGCGAAATGACAGACATTATTCTTTCCTACGGCGGAACAATCGACAAATACGAAGGTGATGCAATAATTGCCTTTTGGGGCGCCCCTGTAACTCAGGAAAATCAGGCAAAACTTGCCCTTGATGCGGCCCTTGCCTGCCAGAAAAAACTTGAAGCCATGCAGGATGAACTAAAAAAAATTACAGGCACGCCTTTTGTTCAGCGCATTGGAATTAACACAGGAAAAGCCGTTGTCGGAAATATGGGAAGCCGGAGCAGGTTCGACTACACTATGATGGGAGACACGGTAAACCTTGCTTCCCGTCTTGAAGGAATAAACAAACAGTTCAGCACATTTACGCTATGTTCAAAAGCGGCAAAAGACTCCGCCGAAAAAAACGGAACTGATTTGTGCTTTCGGGAAATTGCCACAATTGCTGTTGTTGGAAAAAACGAAGGTGTAACGGTTTTTGTGCCTATGGAAAAAAATGATTTTCAAAAAATTGCCTCTGTGCAGGAAATTTACCTGAAGGCACTTAACGCCCTTAAAGAAGGTTTTTTCCACCAGGCAGGGGAACTTTTTGCATCCATAAAACACAAAGACATTTGTGCAGAAAAAATGTTTCAAAAATGTAATGACCTTGAAAAATCTCCTCCAGAAAACTGGAACGGTATTTTAAGGATGACATCAAAATAATCTTAAAACAGGAGGCATGCCCTAAAAGGCAGACAAAACATGAAAAAAACAAAAATTTTACTGACACTTTTCGCCACATTATTTTTTATTTCCTGTGCGCCTAAAGATAAGCCTGTGCCAATAGAATTATGGTACGGTGCAACTTTTGGAGAAGCCGGTGAACCGCCTGCAAACTGGGAAGTTTACGGAATTTTAAAACGGAAACTTAATATCGACCTTTCAATTTCTGCACTGCCCGGAACTTTTGAAGAAGCCGACAAAAAAATAATGGCAGCAGCTCAAAGCGACCGGTTGCCGGATATTTTTACTGTAAACGCCCCTACGCTGAACAAACTTATGGAAGCAGGTAAAGTAACTTATGTAGACGATATGTACGATTTAATGCCTGTAAGAACTTCCCAAATGTACGATGAAAATTCAAGAAAATCTTATTCAAAAGACGGTTTTCATTATGCTTTAAGGCAGCCTGGTTCAATTACAAAAAATGAAGGAATTTTAATCCGTAAAGATTGGCTCGAAAATCTTGGTCTTGAAATTCCTGTAACAACAGAAGATTTTTTAAATGTTATGAGGGCATTTACTTTTAAAGACCCGGATAAAAACGGCCGCAACGATACTTACGGATACGGTGCCTATCTTGAAATCAAAAAAAACAGTGCCGGATTGGGAACAAAATTCGATCCTTTTTTCGGGGCTTTTGGTACAGAAGGAACTGTTGATTTTTCTAAACAGTCTCCAGGTCTGAACATTTATAAAGAAGAATATTACGACGCTTTGGAATTTATACGGCAGATTTGCAGTGAAAAACTTATTGATCCAAACTGGGTTGCATATAAAAAAGATGATTTTAGGAATGCATGGAAACAGGGACGCTTCGGCATAATGAAAGAACAGAATGCGGCCTTTGCCCTTGAAAACAATTATTCTCCCTTCGACGAAAAATTCCCGGAAGGTGAATGGTGCGTTATTGATGCTCCTGCAGGTCCTTCAGGCAAAAAATCTGTGGGCATTTATACAGATCAGGGCCACCGGATTTTAGCCGTAAGCAAAAAAGCAAGGGAAACAGGAAAAATCCAGACTATAGCAAAACTTCTTGAATGGATGAGCAGCGATGAAGGATATTACAGACTGGGATTCGGCGAAGAAGGCGTTAATTTTATAAAAGATGCCAACGGTCATGTAACTGCCGAAGGTCTTCCAGACCCTAACCTGGCCTACACCCAAAAAGCAATGGCACCATATCTCCAGTTAAGGAATCTTGTTTTTTATAACGGTGAAATTGAACTTTTCGGACGATACCCAGAATGGACAAGCAGAAACGGAAAAAAGATGAGTGCCTACAAAGTTTTAAAACAGATGCAGGATTTAACCTGGACAGACTGTTTTGGCTCAGAAGGCATTCCTTCTCCTTCTGCTGAATTAAAGAAATACTATGAGCAGGGCGTGCTGGACTTTGTTACAGGAAAACGAACTTTAACAAGAGAAAACTGGCAGTTGTGGCTTAACGGATTTACAAGAGCAGGAGGCTTGGACTGGGAAAGAAAATGCCTTAATTACGCAGAAAGCAAATCCCTCTTAAAAGAATAAACGCTCCGACACCAAGTAAAAAACGCAGGGAAAGTAATA
>CAMAFU010000062.1 GCA_945833725.1 uncultured Treponema sp. | reverse complement strand
ATTTTAACAGTTTCTGTAAAAAGTTTTTCTTTTCATAGAGGCATTCCCTACGATTCTTCGGGTAATGGCGGCGGTTTTGTCTTTGATTGCCGTGCATTAAATAACCCCGGCAAGTACGATGAATATAAATGTCTTACAGGCAAAGATGAATCTGTTAAATCTTTTTTATTAAATAAATCCCCTGTTTTAGAGTTTTTGGATTTAACGCAAAAAATTGTGTTTCAGTCGGTAAAAGAATATTTGCAGCTTGGTTATAATCACCTTGATGTAAATTTTGGTTGTACTGGTGGTCAGCATAGAAGCGTTTTCTGTGCTGAAGCAATGGCCGTTTCCTTAAAAAATGCTTTTCCCCACATAAAAGTTGAATTGAATCATTTAGAATTGGAAAAGAAATTCACACGGCGGTAGAAAAACTTAAAAATCAATACAAAAATATCTCCATATATTACAAACAGCATCGGTGCGTTTTTCTTTTTTTTTGTGTATAATTTTATGTATGAGAATTATTTGCTTGGGCGACAGTATAATGCAGTTTAACGACTGGACTTCCTTTCCTCAGTCCGGTTGGGTTCAATTTTTAGACAGGTTTTTTGTTCCTGGTACGCAGATTTTAAATTTTGCCAGAAACGGTAGAAGTTCAAAAAGTTTTATTCAGGAAGGCCGGCTAAAACTGGCTCTGTCTAAAACTGTTCCAGAAGATTTTGTGCTTATTCAATTTGCCCACAACGATGAAAAGATCCAGGACGAAAGCCGTTTTTCTTCTCCCGAAAAAGGCGGGGAATTCAGAAAAAATCTTGCTTTTTTTATTGATTCATTTAAAGAAAAAAATGCCCTTCCCCTTTTGCTTACTCCCGTAACAAGAAGAAAATTTTCTTCGCCTTATAAAATCGAAAATTCCCACGGAATTTACCCGGATGCAATTAAAGATGTTGCTCTGGAAAAAAACATCCCCTGTTTAGATTTAACAGCCGCCACTACAGATTTTTTTGAAAAAAAAGGTGATGAAGGCTCCAAACGGTATTTTATGAATTTTGGCCCCGGAATTTTTGAAAATTTTCCTGAAGGCAAAAACGATAACAGTCATCTTAGACCAGAAGGTGCTTTTGCAGTATGTTCACTTTTTGTTCAGCTGCTTAAAAAACTGGACTTTGAACATTTTTCTGCCTACAAGCCTCTTAAGGATGCCCTTGCCTTAAACGGAATTTACAGCGATAAAGAAATTGACGACGAAAAAATTATGTGGCATTAAAAATTAAGCCGTATTTTTAAGTCGATTATGTTGTCGGCGTAATTTTCTCTTGGCATTCTTCGCCATGAAACTGCTATTTCCGGGGAAAAAGTCTGCTTTTGATAGAAAAAATCGTATGCAACAGACAGGGCAAAACCGTTTCCCCAGTTTGTACTTGAAACTTCACTTTTTGAAAAAAGACAGATAGAATCTGTACGGCGGCCAAGACAGTAATCAACAGAAAAAAGAAGCCCTGCCACAGAAGGATATATATCAAACCCTAAAGTTCCTGCATAATCCCACAACAAAATATAGTCGCCGTCTTTCCATCTGCCGTCGAAAATTGATGTTAAGCCAAGAGAAAAATGAATTGAGTCGGCCAAAGGACAGGACAAAGAACCATCCATTGAAAAAATAATGCTTGAAGGATCGTCAAAAGAATTTAGAAGTTCGCGGGTTTCTTTGTTTCCGTAAAATACATAGCCCGAACCAATTCCAAACTGAATGTTTCCCTCTGCGAAAGTAACAAAACCTAATATTAAAAGACAAACTGCTAAAAATCTCTTTTTCATACACTAATTATGATACAATTATCGTTTTTTTTCCATTAAATTCTGCACAGAAATCTGGCAAGCGTTTTATTCCAACGCCTGATTTACAAGCATGGTAATAAAACCGTCCGTTTTTTTTGAATCAGTTTCTCCTGCAGAAAATTGGCTTTTTAATATTACATCTTTTTTTGATTTTAATTTCTGCTGTTCTTCCATAAGTTTTTTTGATGATTCCAGAATTTTTTCTGCCGCATCCGTATGCACTTTTAAAGTTTCTGCAATTTTCTGAACAGAAGATGATACAAGATTTTCCAGAGTGCCAAATTCTTTAAGCAGGATTTTTTCCCTAGCCTTTCCTACACCAAAAATTTTTGAGAAAGATGAAACTGTATTTTCTTTTGTACGGAGAATTTGATTTTTTGAAGTAGCAAATCTATGGGTTTCATCCCGAACCCGCTGCAAAAGATGAAGGGCATCGCTGTTTTTTAAAAGCTTTACAGGTTCTGATGATTGAGGAAGCCATATTTCTTCATCGCGTTTGGCAAGTCCTGCCACAGGAATTTCTAATTCCAAAGCCTTTAATACACCTGCCACAGCATTTACCTGACCAATTCCTCCGTCTATAAGAATAAGGTCTGGCAGTTGTTTTCCTTCGTTTTTTAACCGTACATATCTTCTGGAAGCAGCCTCCCGCATGGAAGCAAAATCGTCTATTATGCCGTCTGTTGTTTTAAGGCGGAAATATCTGTAATTTTTTTTATCGGGGTTGCCCCGCCAGAAACTTATAAGGGAAGCCACCGGAAATTTTCCGCCAATATGCGCAATGTCAAAGCCTTCGATTCTTTCCGGAAGTTTCGGAAGTCCCAGAACTTTTTTAAGTTCAATAAGAGCCGGCATGTCTCCCCTTTCCCGCACCCGACGAATAAGATCTTCTTTTGCATTCAAAGCTGCCATATTCAAAGATGCGGCATGACGGCGGTTTTCTGGAGAAAGCCGTTTATCGTCCTGACGGCAATTTATTTTTATAACTTTTGAATGATTTTCTGTTTTTTCTTTAAGCCATCGGGATAAAATTTCCAGCCCTGTTTCCTGAGATACATAAATTTCCGGGGGAATCTGATTTTGTTTTTCGTAATAAACCGTAACAAATTCTTCCATTAATTCATCATCGTCGGCCAGACTTTCTACAGGGAAAATATCTTTACCCATAAGTTTGCCGCCACGAATCTGCAAAACTGCAAAACTTACAGTTTCTCCCTGCCGGCTGAAATTTATATAATCCCTGTCGTTAAAATCATTATTGTCTTCTACAATATTTTGATTCTGTAAAATTGCAAGGGCTTTAAGACCGTCCCTTAATCGGGCAGCCTTTTCAAAATTCAACATGGAAGCGGCTTTCTGCATTTCCGATTTTATTTTAAGGATAGTTTCTTCGCCTTTTCCCTCAAGTAGAGCCTTTATTTCTTCGATATATTCACTGTAGGTTTCTTTTGTAATTTTGGCACAGCAGGGTGCTTTACAGCGGCCAATATGGTAATACATACAGGGCGATGTCCTTTTTTTAAGCGTATTACAATGACGCAAGGGATAAATGCTGTAAAGTGTTTCTATAAATGTGTCCAATGCCCCGGAATCTGGATAAGGGCCAAAATAAGCGGCTCCGTCTTTTTTTATAAGCCGGGTTTTATAAAGGCGCGGAAAATTTTCTGCCGTAAGTTTTAAAGATGGATAAGATTTTCCGTCTTTAAGTTGAATATTGTATCTGGGAGAATATTTTTTTATAAGATTGTTCTCCAGAATAAAGGCTTCGTACTCGTTTGAAGTCGTAATATATTCGATGGTTTTGGCTGATGAAACTAAAAGCTGGGTTTTTATCTGCCGTTCACCGGAAAAATACGAAGAAAGCCTGTTTTTTAGATTTTTGGCCTTGCCTACATAAATGACGGTTCCCTCAGAGTTCCGCCACAAATATACTCCGCTGGAGGAAGGAGAAGTCAGTGCGGTTTTGTGAAGGTTTTCATAAGCCGGATTGTCTGTATTATTCATAATGAAAAGGATTTCGCCTGTGTTAAAAAGTATTGGAAGTTTCTTCGGGATTTTACCACATTTTTCTTTTATGATGAACAGCAGGAAATGTGCTGCCTTTGTATTTTCACTTTTTCTTTTGTGCATAAACTCCGCCGCTGAACAAAAAACCGTAACTTTAGGCGGAAAATCCGGCTGGACAAATTACAGCATAAAATCAGGAATTTCTGACGGAACTGGAAAATTCGGTTTTCCTGCAATACAGCTTGCCGGAAAAAAAACAGATTTAACAGACGAAACTCTTATGTACCTGTCTTTTGAAAACGGAACTCTAACAGAAAAAACAGGCCGGTACGAAATAATCGAAAATCATCTTATTTCGTCTTCTCAAAATGCCAGAAATAAATTTTCCGGTTTAAGCCGTGGAATTGAAAAAGGAATTGTCCTTAAAGAAAAAAAATCATCTTATGCTTCTTCATCTACTTTGGGCGGTTCTTTTATGATTGAATTCTGGATTTCTCCATCTCTTGCAGAAAATGGCGAAAAACTTTTTGACTGGCGTACTTCGCGGAACAAAGAAGATTATTCGGAATTTCAGCGGGTTTCTGCCGTTTTTGTAAACAACAGGCTTGAGTGGACTTTTAAAAATATTTTTCCAGATTTCCCGTTTGAACAGATTACTGTAAAAGGCTTTAATGCCGTTATTCCCGGTGAATGGAGCCGCCACACAATTTTATTTAATGAAGAAAACGGCTGTCTTGAATACTGCGTAAACGGCATGACAGAAGATATTGCCTACATTACAGATACAGGTCATGAAGGTGGAATGGTGTGTCTTCCTGTAATAGGAGGCTCTACCACTGTGGAAATATGCCCTTTTTATACAGGAAAAATCGACGACATTGTAACAGTCCGCTCCCTTCCAAAAAACAGCGGAAACAACCTGTTTATGAGCGGCAACGAACCCTACGACTTAAAAGGCGGCCGTTTTGTTTCTGCACCGGTTTTAACTTCTCCAGGTTCTGAACTTAACTGCCTTAATGCAATTACATCCGTTCCTGCCGAAACTTCCGTAAAATTTTTTGTACGCTCCGGCGAAAACCAGTTTGAGTGGACTTACGATTACCCTGAATGGAAAGAAGTTCTTCCCGGCGAAAAAATTGAAGGAGTTAAGGGGCTTTATTTTCAGGTAGCGGCGGAACTTTTGCCAGACGGTCAGGGAATTAAATCGCCGTCTGTTACCCAGATTGACTTAACATACACAGTTTTGCCTCCTCCTCTGCCGCCTTTTTATGTTGCTGCAGAAGAAGGTGATGAACAGGTTACTTTAACATGGAGTCATTCTGTAGACGACAATATTGCCGGATATTACATTTATTACGGAAACAGACCGGGTGAGTACCTTGGCAGCATTGCTTTAGAAGGAGATTCCCCTGTAAGAACAGAAAATACCACATCCTTTACTTTAACAGGCCTGGAAAACGGAAGAATTTATTATTTTGCCGTTTCTGCCATTGCAAAAGGAGATTATGAAATAACCGGGGAACTTTCGAAAGAAGTTTTTGCCCGGCCATCAAAAAGGCTGAAGGGAACTTTCCTTGGCCTTAACAACTAATTTTGCTTTTAGGGAATTTTACTGTGAGCGCTGGGAAGGGCGCGAAGCGTTGGTGCCTGCACCAATGGAGTGATAACGGAACCCTGGACATAGCGACCCGGATTTTCCGGGGCACAGCCTTAAAATTCGATTTTTTTTTAACAAATCTGCTCTGACGCAGAGTTTTTACGGGAGTTTATATGTCTGATAATTCTCTTTTACTTTCCAGGGCAAAAAGTGCCGTTATTTCAAGGGATTTTCCTCTTGCCACAAGACTTTACCGTCAGCTTTTGCGGGATTCTCCAAAAGACATAAATATATTAAATCAACTGGGCGAACTTTACATAAAAAGCGGTAAAGATGAACAGGCTCTTGGAATTTACAGGCGGATTTCTGAAATTAACCCGGAAGAAATTTCTCCATACATTACCATGGGAGGAATTTACAGAAGGCTGGGGCAATATGAAGATTCCATTGCCGTTCTTGAAAGGGCTCTGGTAGAAGCCGGCGAAAATCCTGAAATTTCTTATAATCTGGGCTTTACTTACAAGCAGATGGGTCAACTTGATGATGCCGTAAGTTGTTTTGAAGAGGCCATCGAACTTAATCCTGATGATGTACTTGCCTATAATCATTTAGGCTCAATTTATTCTTTGCAGAATCAAAACGAAAAAGCTCTTCAGTCCTATTTGCGGGGGTTGAGCATTGACGCAAATCACCCTGTCCTTCTTATGAACATTGCAAAAGTTTATGAGGCAACGGGAGATTTTGAAAAAGCCACATCTTCTTACGAAAAGGCGCTGCGTTCCAAACCTTTGTGGGCCGACATTATCGAGTCTTATGTAACTCTTCTTTTAAAAATCAAAAAAGAACATAAAGCCTGTGCCCTTGTGTCCAGAGCGGCAAAAAATGCTCCTCAAGATAAAAAAATTGCCGTAATTTTCAACCAGTTAAAACAATCTGTTTCTCCGCAAATTTTTAATTCTGTCTGTAGCGGAGTGGAAAGTGAAGAAAATGTTCAGAATGATGTTGATTATGAAGTAAAGATTGATGATGAAAATGAACTTGATGAAAATAAAATTGCTGAAACTGAAAATGAAACCGTCATTCCAGAAAATGTTGAAGAGCCTTTAGAAAGCGAAGGTGAAAATCAAATTCCTGAAATTGTTTCACAGCCGGAACAAACAGAAATTTTTTCCGATGAAGTTTCCGACGACGAAAATTTTGACGCCTTAAAAGAGCAGGATTTTCCCGATGATTTTGATGTTTTCGACATTCTTGCAGGAGATGCAGACTCGTCCACAGAAAATGAAGAATCAGAAGAAAACAAAAGCGAAGAAAATTCTTCCGAATTGGAAAGTGAAGAAATTACCGGACGGCCGGAAGAAACTTTTGCGCCGCAGGATTTTTCTGAAAACACAGATAACTTCTGTACGCCTGAACAAACAGAAGAAATTTGCGAAAGACAGGAAGAAAAAACCGAAGAGTCCGACAGTACAACGCCAAATATTCAAATTTTTGTGGAAGAAAACTGCAAACATGAAGATGATGAAACCGGGGATTTTACGGCGGCGGAAGAATTTGCCGAAACAGATGATTTTGCCGAACAGGAAGAGTCCACTGCAACAGCCGATTTTACGGAGCCAGATGAGTCCACTGCAACAGACGATTTTACCGAACAGGAAGGAATGAATGAAAATCAGCCGGAGGAAAAAAACGGGGGAGAAGAAATTCTTGAACTTTTTAAAACCCTCAGAAACCTTATAGACTTTCTGCCGGATGAAGACAAAAAAGAATTTCTTTCCAGCAGAAAAAGAATTCTTATTGACTATATAATTTCCCGTCTTTCCGGCGAACCTGGACTTTTAAAAAAGGCATCTATGCTTAATAAAAATAACGAAGACAGTGTTTCTGAAAGCGAAGATGAAAAAAGTGCATCCCTTATGTTAAAGGAAAGTTTCGGCATCTTTACAAGCTTAATAGAAAGCCTCCCGGACGAAAAACTTAAAACGGCTCTGGAAAACGAGCTTCGCTCCATTGGAGGATAAAAACTTTATAAGCACAATATGTTTTTTACAGGAGACTGCACAAAATACAGTCTCCTTTTTTTTACCGGTAAATTATCTTTGAATTCGTTAAAACTTTGTTTCCGTCTTCCGTAATAAGAACATCATTTTCCAAGCGAACTCCTCCCAGTTCTTTGTCGTAAAGTCCCGGTTCAAGAGTTACAATCATGCCTTTTTTAAACACATTTTCTTCCGGCTGTTTTGAAGAAATTCTTAAATCTTCATGAATTTCAAGCCCTATTCCATGTCCTAAAGTATGAGGCATAGTTCTGCCGGCTTTTTTAAAAACATTTTCCGCAGCTCGGGCAGCGACTTTAAACTGCACGCCTTCTTTATAACAAGGCAAAGCTTCTTCATAAGCCTTTTCTACCAGTTCCACAAGTTTTTTTTGCTCTGGGGAAGGATTTTTTACAACTGTAAGGGTAGTATCGCTTGTATATCCTTTGTACACAACGCCAAAATCAAGAATGGAAAGACCATCTGATGGCCACGGGGCATCTGTAAAACCAGGGAAAGCATGAATGGCATAACTTCGTTTTGGATTTGCCGCCAGCGTATCAAAGCCGGTTCTTTCGCAGCCCATGGAACGCAACTCCCTTTCAATAAGAAGAGCCACATCCGTTTCTGTTTTTATTGAGCCACAGTCAATTCCTTCTTCAATTTTTTGTATAATAATGTCCCCTACTCTGGCCGCTTCCATTGTACATTGAATTTCGTATTCATCCTTGCAGTGCCGCATTGTCTTTACAAAATCGTGAACAGACTTTTCGCGACAAAGCACATCCCAACCGTTAAGACCGTCTACAAACTGAAGAAAAAGCGGATAAGATGTTGAAGGGGAAATTTCCACTTTTTTTCGGGGAGAATCAATTTTAAAAGAATTAAGAACTTCCTTTACAGCAATAATATTCCGCCGCTCAAATTTATTGTACGGCAAAACTTTTACTCCAACAGAATTTTCTTTAGCAAGATTTTCATCCCAAGCCACAAGAACATTTTTTC
>CAMAFU010000061.1 GCA_945833725.1 uncultured Treponema sp. | reverse complement strand
TGCAGAATTTTTTTTAATCCCAAACTCCTGATTTTTATGTGCATTTAAATTCGCTTAAAAGAAAATCTGGAATGCAGTTTTTTTAACTTTGTCAAGGGTGTAATTTTTTTTTGATAAAACAAAATTGTTATTGATTTTTTTATGAAAATTTATTCCACTTGACTTTTTTTTTCAAAAAAAATAGAATTACCTCGTAAACGGCAAAGACGTCGTAAATAAAATTCTCAAATTCTTTGGTTTTTCCCTTGAATTTTTTTAGAATTTTGTTTATGGCGTTTTTTTTTGCCTAAATCATTTCATGCCGTAAAGCAAAAAAGAGGAGTATATGGCTATTAAGGAATTTAATGTTAAAAACGCTTACTGCAAGCGTGTTTGGGATGAATTAAAAGTTCGTTATGCTGATCAGGAGCACTTTCTTCAGGCTGCTGGTCTTGTTTTGGAAACTCTTTCTCCTGTTGTTGACACTATGCCGGAACTGGAAAAAACTGCTGTTCTGGAAAGGTTTGTTGAACCTGAAAGAATCATTATGTTCCGTGTTCCTTGGACTGATGATAACGGTAAGCCTCATGTAAACCGTGGTTTCCGCGTTCAGTTTAACTCTGCTATTGGTCCTTACAAAGGTGGTCTCCGCTTCTCTCCTGAAGTTGGTCTTGATGTTCTTAAATTCTTAGGTTTTGAACAGGTTCTTAAAAATTCCCTTACTACTTTGCCTATGGGCGGCGGTAAAGGTGGTTCTGACTTTGACGGTCACGGAAAATCTGATGCAGAAATTATGCGTTTCTGTCAGTCTTTTATTACTGAACTGTACCGCCACATTGGTGCTGATACTGACGTTCCTGCTGGCGATAAGGGTGTTGGCGGAAAAGAAGTTGCCTATATGTTCGGTCAGTACAAAAGAATTACTAACCAGTTTACTGGTGTTCTTACTGGAAAAGGTTTGGATTTTGGCGGTTCACTTATTCGTCCGGAAGCTACTGGATATGGTCTTATTTACTTTGCTGAATGTATGCTTAAAAAAGCTGGAACTGATTTTAACGGAAAAGTTTGTGTTGTTTCTGGAAAAGGTAATGTTGCTCAGTTTGCTACTAAGAAAATCAATCAGCTTGGCGGTAAAGTAATTGCACTTTCTGATTCTTCTGGATACATTCTGGATGAAGATGGTATTGATGCCGAAAAACTTGCTTATATATCTGAACTTGCTGCTTCAAAAGCCCGCATTTCCGAATTTGTAAAAAAATACCCTTCTGCAAAATTCTTTGCCGGAGAAAAACCTTGGGGCGTTAAGTGCGACTGTGCATTCCCTTGTGCTACTCAGGACGAAATCTACATGGAAGATGCAGAAAAACTTGTTGCAAACGGCTGTAAACTTGTTGCAGAAGGTGCAAATATGCCTACGCGTGCCGATGCAATTTCTTTCCTTCAGAGCAAGGGTGTTCTGTTTGCACCTGGAAAGGCTTCTAATGCTGGTGGTGTTGCTGTTTCTGGTCTTGAAATGTCTCAGAACTCTATGCGCTACTCTTGGAGCAGTGAAGAAGTTGATGCAAAACTCAAAGACATTATGACTCAGATTCATGACAATGCCTATGAAACTGCTAAAAAATATGCTCCTTCTGAAACTGTTGACTATGTTTCTGGTGCTAACATTTACGGCTTCCTTAAAGTTGCCCGTGCAATGATGGCTCAGGGGCTTGTTTAATTCATAAACGGAAAGTGTTTTTTAAATAAAAACAGCCTGATTTAAAGAGTTCCTTAAATCAGGCTGTTTTTTTTGATGATTTTAATTTTAGATTTAAAATTTCCTTTAACAATTTTAGCCCGGATTGGAGATGCGCCGCAGGCGTTCGGCTTTGCCGAATGGAGCGAAAGCGGAACATCGTAAAGCCGGTTTTTGAGTTTTTTTTTCTTTGGAAAAACGGCTGGCTAATCTTTAAAAAAAATATGCTCCATATGAAAATCTTTTCAAAGCTCTTTTTTTTCTTCAAAAATAATTGTTTTTGTGATACTGTTCTTTTGAAATTTGTTTGCGGGGGTTTGGTGTGAATCTTAAAAAATATAATGTAGACAGTTTTAATCTTGATCACAGGGCTGTTAAGGCTCCTTATGTTCGGCTTGCTTCAAGAAAAACAGGTGCTAAAGGCGATGTTGTTTCTAAATTTGACATAAGAGTTACTCAGCCTAATGTGGAATTTATGGAAACAGGTGCAATTCACGCTTTGGAACATATTGCTGCTGAAACTCTCCGGGATGTTATGGACGGTGTTATTGATTTTAGCCCTATGGGCTGCCGCACTGGTTTTTATTTGACTTTGTGGGGGGAGATTTCTGAAGAAAATGTCGCTTCGGCTATGCTTACGGTTTTTCAGAAAGTTGTTGATTGGAAAGGGGAAGTGCCTGCTGCCAATGAAATTCAATGCGGAAATTTCAGGGATCTGGATTTGGAGCGGGCTAGATTTTTTGCAGAAAAATGGATTAAAGGTATAAACGAAAAAGGCTTTTCTCCGTTTTAATTTTTGTTTTATATAGGGGGTGTAGATGAATTTTTTTCCAAAATTAAAGGAAACTGTTTTTTCTGTTGCTCCTGTTATGGCGATTGTAATTGTTCTTGGCATTACTTTTGCTCCTTTGGGCTCAGATTCAATCTGCACTTTTTTTACCGGCGGCTGTTTTGTAATTCTGGGACTCACTCTTTTTCTTCTTGGTGTTGATATTGGAATTCTTCCTGTAGGTGAGCAGAGTGGGGCGGCTTTAACTTCCAGAAAAAATCTTCCGCTTCTGCTGGGAGTTTCGTTTTTAATCGGTTTTATTGTTACTGTGGCTGAACCAGATGTTCAGGTTTTAGCTGATCAGGTAAGAACCATTGCACCTGGAATTTCTAAGTGGAGTCTGATTTTTTCTATTGCCGGCGGGGTGGGCTTTTTTGTTGCTCTGGGAATTCTTCGGACTATTGTTTCCATTCCGCTTAAACTTATTCTTCTTGTTTCCTATCTGCTTCTTTTTATTCTTGCGTTTTTTGCACCAGCTGTTTTTACTGGTGTTGCCTTTGATTCCGGCGGGGCTACTACAGGGCCTATGACTGTTCCGTTTATTATGGCTCTTGGAGTCGGTGTGGCGGCTGTAAGGAGCAAATCCCGCAAAAAAAACGGCAGTACAGATGATGACAGTTTCGGTCTTACGGGTATTGCTTCTGTTGGTCCTGTTTTTGCTGTAGTTCTTTACGGTATTTTTGCTTCCAGAGGAAACGGTGCTCCTGCGGGTGTCGGTAATGCTGCAGAAGAACAGATTTTTACTGTAGCAGAAATGTTTCTTTATATTCCTTATGTGGCTAAAGAAGTTGTATTTGCCCTTCTTCCCCTTTTAATTCTTGCTGTTTTTTTTCAGCTGTTTTTATTAAAAATGCCGAAAATGCAGGTTATAAGGATGATTCGTGGTTTTCTGCTCAGTTTTGCAGGGCTTGTAATTTTTATGACTGGGGCACAGTGCGGTTTTATGCCTGTTGGAGAAAAACTTGGCGAACTTTTGGCCGGGAAAATTCTTTCTGGCGATAAAACTCTTGTTCTGATGAATCAATTTGGCGAAGTTGAAAGGCAGTTTTTTATTCCTCAATTTTTGCAGACTGCCCTTCTTATTGTTACTGGTGGCGTTTTTGGTGCTGTTGTGGTTTGTGCGGAGCCTGCGGTCTGGGTTTTAACTCAGCAGGTTGAAGAAGTTTCCGGTGGAACAATTCCAAAAAAAGTGATGCTTATTGCTTTAAGTTCCGGGGTAGCCGTTGCCACTGCTGTTTCTATGGTGCGCATAATATACAGGTTCAATATTATGTATATACTTCTTCCTGGTTATGTCCTTGCACTTTTGCTGTCCCTTTTTTGTCCTGATCTTTTTACGGGAATTGCCTTTGATTCCGGGGGTGTGGCCAGCGGACCTATGACAAGCACTTTTATACTTTCTTTTGCTTTGGGGGCAAGTTCTGCATTACAGGGAAATCCTGCGGAAGATGCTTTCGGCATTATTGCCCTTGTTGCCATGACTCCTCTTATTGCTATACAGATTCTCGGAATAATTTTTAAAATAAAGGTAAAAGCTGCTTCTTTCAAAAAAGAAACGGGGCTGGAAACGGCGGAACAAAAGGAGGTGTGGTAAAAACTACATCCGTGTAATTTTTATCACTGTTTGCTTCGCAAACTTTTCAGCACATCCATGTGCTGCCGCTAACGCGGTGTTTTTATAGGAGGTAAAGATGATTCCTTATAAACTTCTTATGGCAAACATTCCCTATTCTCAAAGCGAAAAACTTGTTCGTGCTGCAATGGAAAACGGCTGTACCGGCGGAACTGTTTTACAGGCCCGTTCGCTGGCAGAAACTAATCTTTCGGCTTTGTTGGGACTACAGGAAAATTCCAGGGAACTTGTTCTTATGATTGTAGAAAATTCCCTTGCTCTGTCTGTAATTTCTGCTGTAAAAAAGGCTCTTTGCCGGGAAAAAAGAAATTTCGGTCAGCTTTACAGTTTGGAGGCTGGTAATTTTTTTAAAAGTGGAGTCAACTGGGAATTGGAAAGTGAAAGCGAAGTTCAAAATGAAAATCTGGAGGTCCCTATGGAAAAAGAAAATCAGAAAACAGAAAAATCAAACGGAAGCTGTTCTGCAATGGAAATGCTTACAGTAATTGTAAATAAAGGTTATGCGGAAGATATTATGTATGCTGCACGAAAGGCTGGTGCTGGTGGCGGAACTGTGCTTAATGCCCGAGGAACGGCAAAAGAAACTGACGAACGGTTTTTTGGTGTGCATATAGTTCCCGAAAAAGAAATGCTTGTAATCCTTATTCCGTCCGAAAAAAAACAGGCTGTTCTAAAAGCTGTAAAAGAACTGAAATGTCTTAAAGAAAACGGAATGGGCATAGTTTATTCAAGTCCAGTAAAAGATTTTACAATGCTGGGAAAAACAAAGCAGAAAAAAAATCAGGATGATTTATAGGAAAAAGTTATGGATTCCAAAACAAAAATTCTTGAATATCTTTCTGAAGAAGAATATGTTTCAGGGCAGCTGCTGGCAGAAAAATGCGGAATATCACGAAGTGCCGTTCATAAGGCTGTAGAAGGCCTTCGGAAATCTGGCTATATAATACTGGCCGTAAATAACCGGGGATATTGCCTTAAAGAATTTCCAGACAATCTGGACGAAAAAGAAATCAGTTCTATTTTAAAAGATTCAGGATATTCTGATTCCTCTGTTTACTGCTATTCTGAACTGGATTCTACAATCAGCGAAAGCAAACGGATGATTTCAAAACTGTCTTTTTTTAGGGATGAAAGGGATAACCTTACGGAAGAAGGAAAAAAACTCCATGCCAGCCTTGTAGTATGCGGGAAACAGACTGCAGGAAGGGGCAGAATGGGAAGAAGTTTTGAATCCCCGGAAAATTCTGGAGTTTACACTGCTTTAATTTATGCACCGAAAAACGGAATAAAAAATCCCGCCCTTATGACTGCCGGAGCGGCCGTAGCTGTTGCCAGAACGGTAAAAGAACTTTACGGTGTGGAATGTAAAATAAAGTGGGTAAATGATGTTTTTTTTGAAGGAAAAAAAATTTCCGGTATTTTGACAGAAGGTATCGCGAATTTTGAAACTGGTACTGTAACGGCTGCAATTGTTGGAATTGGCATAAATGTAAGAAATCAGAAATTTTCTCCGGAAATTGCAAAGATTGCCGGCTGCATAGAAGACATAATGAAAGAAAAAAATATTCCTGTTCCAAAAGTTTCAAGAAATCAGATTGCAGCATTTATTACAAAACATTTGATTAAAATTTACGGCGAAATTTTTGAAAACGAATATTCTGGACAAATGCCGTTTATGGAAGAATATAAGGAACGAAATATCCTTATTGGAAAAACTGTAAAAGTAAACCCTGCTGCCGGCTTGAACGGAGAATGTTATATGGCAAAAGTAATTGATATAACGGACAATGCAGAACTTGTTGTTCAAACAGACGACCAGAAAATTCTAAAGCTTTCTTCCGGCGAGGTAAGCTTAAAAAGCGAAAACTTTTGCCAATAACAAGGGCGGCACAATAGGGCGATAATAGCGGCGGCTGGGAGCATTGAAATAATAGTTTTAATATTTTATACTTTACTTCTATGTCTACAGAAACATTTTCAGTTGAGTTTAAAAAGAAGAATATTCCGGTAAATAAGTTTATTCCGATTATTCTTCTTGTTCTTGTTGTAATTTTAGATCAGATTACAAAAGCTCTTGTGGTAAAAAACATTCCGCTTACCTATCCTGTTACTGTTGCCGCAAGTTTTTTCGGTGATTTTCTCAGGATAATTCATGTATGTAATCCTGGAATTGCTTTTAGCATCGGGCAGGGATGGTCTTATGCCGCAAAAGCCATTTTGTTCCGGCTTATTCCTGTAATTGTAATTGTTCTTGTACTTGTCGTTTATTTTAGAAGCAGCGATTTTACTACTCTTCAGCGATGGGCAATATGCGGTGTTGCCGGTGGCGGTATAGGTAACCTTATTGACAGGTTTTTCCGTAAAGAAGGCGTTGTAGATTTTATCGATGTAAAATTTTACGGACTTTTTGGTATGGAAAGGTGGCCGACTTTTAATGTGGCAGATGCCGCTGTTGTTATATGCGGAATCCTTCTTGCCGTATCTTTTCTTGTTTCATTCAAAAAAGCGAAACACAACTAAAAAGGAAAAAAATGACTGTAAAAGAAAGAACAACTTTATTTAATGTTTGTGTAGGAATTTTTAATATTGTTTTAGGTTTGCTACTGGAAACAATTCTTATTGCAGGCTGCTTTTTTATTCTGGCACGCATTCCAAATCCTGGCGAAAGTATCCCTGTAAATGTTATTTTGCCTTTTGTTCTTTTTGCAGGGCTTATTCTTGCAATGATGATTTCAATAAAATGCATTACCTGGGTAATCAACATATTTAATCTGGAAGACAAACTTGATCCAAAAGCCGTAAAACGCTACATAAAAAAAGATCTTTAGTTTTGTCTGTCATTGCTGGAATTGTTGTTGCCAGTTTAAAAGCTTATTATTCTCTTATGGCAGAAATCAAGCTTTTTGCCAGCAAGTTTTTTTGTTTTGCGGAAAGATTTGTATCTTTGCTTAAACCAGAGAAAGGTGAATTTGTAGAAGCAATCCAGTATCTGGCATCATCAGCCTGCCTGTCCTGAGTGTCACACTTCGTAAGAACTGGAGCAAGTCCTGTAAAAGCGGCCATATCTTTTTGAGTAGTTTCTGTAAGGCTCTGTTTTACAATCTGTGATGTTATTTTTGTATTTTTGAGAGGAACAAGGCACACTGAAGGTGCTGTAAATTTTCTGCTGGAAGACGGAATCATGGATGGAACATAAATTGAAGCGTAATTTTCGATAACATTTCGGGGAATGTTTCTGTGGACTGAAAGAGTCATAAAAGCAACGGAAACTTTTCCGTTTGCAAGAAAACCTGAAAAATCCTCTGTGGAAGCATTAAATGTTCCGGGAGTAAAAAGGTTTTCTTTGTACCAGTTTGAAAGCATTTTGATGGTATTTGAAAAACATTTTTCATCCAAAAGCCGCTGAAGGGTTTTTTCGCCGGAAAAATCTTTTGTTTCTGCCATTTCGTTAAGAATTTTTATAGCCTTACTGTAAATTTGTCTGCCAGAAAGGGCTTCTTCTACAGCACCGAAAAAATCCAAAGTTGAATCATTGTTTGCAAAATCAACAAAAACACCTGCTCCATAAGAATTCATGGATTTTTTTGCAAAATTTTCAATGTCGCTCCATGTAGAAATAGACTTTATGCCTTGTTCTCTGTAAAACTTCATGTTGATGTCGATTTCATAATTGTTGGAAAGTACAGGAATGGATTTTAGAACTGTTCTGTCTTTTTTAGATGATGAAACAATAAGCCCCTGCATGGAAGAGGAAAGGTTTGAAAAGGAAGAAGAAATTTCCTGTTCAACATTAATGCCTTTTGCAGAAGAAAGGAGAGATGAAAGGCTTGCACCGCTTGTGGAAAATAAAACTGCCGGCTTAGTTTTTTTTACCTGAGTTTCAAGGCTTATTTCTGGATTAAAAGTTATGTATTTTATTTTTTTTGAATTGAAGCCGTCTGAATCGATTTTAGAAATTGCCGAAATAATGCCTTTTTCTTCTCTGGAATTAAGGCCGTAAAATGCAACAACAGATTTTTTTGAAACAAAAATAAAAAACAAAAGAAGTAAGGCTAAAGCGAAAACAGAAGCCGTAACGATAAAAATAGATTTTTTTGATTTATTCATTCTTATATTTTATGTTTTTTTTTAACAATCATCAATTACATTTTTTGTGAAGGAAAGCGAAAAAACGCTTGGTCGGCGCAGGCTTCGTTACTCGGTTCAAAAATTAGTTTAAAAATAAAAAAACCGCACTGTTTTAGTACGGTTTTAGCCAACTCCCGGACTTGAACCGAGCCTTTTGTGCCAAAA
>CAMAFU010000060.1 GCA_945833725.1 uncultured Treponema sp. | reverse complement strand
TGCAGGATTGAAGCCGGTTTGTTTGTCTGATACAATTTTTCTATGACTAAACTTGAAGCCTACTACAATAAATTCAACGAAGAACACAGACTTTCTACGCGGCACGGGCAGGTGGAATTTTTTGTTACGATGCATTACATTCACCAGTGCATCAACGAAAGAAAGAATCTTGCCGTTCTTGATGTGGGGGCTGGAACCGGGCGGTATTCTGTAGCTTTGGCGCAGGAAGGTCATATGGTAACGGCTGTTGAGCCTGTTGAAAAAAATCGCCGTGTAATTGAGAGCAAGCATCAGAAAGGTGTTAATATATGGCCGGGAAATGCCCTGGATTTAAGTTTTTTACCGGAATCATCTTTTGATATTACTCTTTTGTTCGGACCTTTGTATCATCTTAATTCTTTTGAAGAAAGGGTTTGTGCTTTTGAACAGGCAAAGCGGGTTACGAAAAAAAACGGCTTTATTCTTGCGGCATACATAATGAATGATTACAGCATAATTGAATACTGTTTCAAAAAAAACAAAATAAAAGAGTGTCTTTTGTCGGGGGCGGTAACTCAGAATTATGCTTCTGTTTCCTCTGAAAATGATCTTTACAGCTATCTTCGTCTTGAAGACATAAACTTATTAAACGAAAAAACTGGCCTTGAACGGGTAAAAATTTTTGCGTCTGATGGGGCTGCCGACTATATGCGCCGGGAACTTAATGCAATGGATCAGGAAACATTTGAACTTTTTATGGATTATCAGTTAAAAAATTCCCTGCGTCCAGAACTTTTGGGAGCAAGCAGTCATACTGTTGATATTCTTTTAAACAAAAAAAATGCCTGAAACACGGTAGTTTGTATTTTGCCGCATTTCAGGCTGGTGTTCTGCAAAATCGGGGTTGCTGAACGGAGTGAATAAAAACCTTACAAAAAAGTTTTATTCACCGAATCGTATTTCCTGCCAAATATTGTTGTATTTATCCAGGCCTTCGCCTAAGTCATTTTTTAAAACACAGGAATTCATCTGGGAAGCTTCATACATCGGTTTTTTTGTTGTATAGGCTGCTGCTTCTGGTACTACAAAGCACGGAAAACTGAAAGCATCAAGAAATTTTGCGTATACTTCAGGACGGTGTATGTAGTTTATAAATTCATTTGCCAGATCATAATTTTTTGAATCTTTAAGTATGCACATGCTGTCAAGATAAGACGGCCCGCCCTCTGTCGGAATAAAAAAGTCGATGGTTTCGTCCCATTTTTCTTCTGGAACCTCCCCGTAAATTACTTCTGCATATCCCTGACAAAGCCAGAAATCGCCGGATGCAAAAGATTTTCCAAAACCTTCGGCATCGAATTTTACAAGGTTAGGTTTCCACTTTGTAAGGATAAGGTTTTTTGCTTCTTCCAATTCACTGTCGTTAAGGGTGTTTAAATCGTATCCTAAGTGAACAAGGGCATCTCCCAAAACTTCTCTCATGTCGTCCATCATTGTGGCATGACCTGCAAATTGTGTATCTGCAAAAATATTCCAGGATTTTTCGTAGCTGTCGGATGGAACTTTTGTTTTGTTTACGGCAATTCCAGCTGCTCCCAAATAATAAGGTGAAGAATATTTAAATTCCGGATCATAAGAGGCCATTTTTGAAAGAAGTGGATTAAGTTTGGAATTGTTTGTCTGTTTTGACTGATCCAGTTCTTTTAACATTCCCTGAGCTATCATTATGGAAACATAGTCCTGAGAAGGTACAACAATATCGTACCCTTTTGCTCCAGCTTTGAGTTTTGCATACATTTCTTCGTTGGAGGCATAACTGTCTGTTTTTACCGTGCAGTTAAACTCTTTTTCGAAGTTCCTTAATACTTCGTCGGGAGTGTAATAGGTCCAGTTGTAAAGATACAGCGTCTTGCCTTTTTCTTTTCCGCAAGAAGTGAACATTCCAAGTACTGCAGAACACAAAATTCCTGCAGCCAGCAGTTTAGAGACGATTTTCATAACATTCTCCAAAACAAAAGATTAAATTACAAATCCATACAGGATATGTTTTAAAAAATTAACGGGCGGCAGCAAAGCCTTTTAAACCTTTTCGTAAGGCAAATGTAAGAAGACATATTACGAGAATTAAAACAAACGAAAGGGAATTGATTACAGGACTTACTCCAAAGCGAATCATTGAATAGACATAAAGAGGCAGAGTTGTGCTTCCCGGACCGCTTACAAGGAATGTAATAACATAATCTTCCAGAGACATTGTAACGCTCATCATAAAGCCGGAAATAATGCCGGGCATGATTGCAGGAATTATAACTTTAAAAAGAGTCTGCTTTTCATTTGCACCTAAGTCGTAGCTTGCTTCAATAATGGAATAGTCGAATTCATCAACCCTGGCAGTTACCATTAAAAAAACAAAGGGAAGACAGAATGTGGTATGGGCAATAAAAATTGTAAAAAGCCCCAAACTCATTTTTATGGCACTAAAGAAAATAAGAAGGGAAAGCCCCATTATTACTTCCGGGAGTACCATAGGAAGAAAACTTATTGTCTGAATGTAGCCTTTTCCCATAAATCTGTACCAGCTTATGCCGATAGCCGCTAAAGTGCCTAAAACTGTTGCAACAGCACCTGAACTTAAAGCTACGATTAAACTGTTGAGAAGGGAATTCCACAATGGTGCAGAATCAAAAATCAACTTTTCGTACCAAACGAAGGAAAGGCCTGTAAAATTTGTGTCTTTTGATGCGTTAAACGAGTAAAAAATAATTACAAGGAGTGGAAGAAAAAGAAAAAGCAGACAGAGAACAAGAACAAATTTTGAAAAACTGAACTGAGAAGCCTTTTTTTTCCAGTTGCGTTTTGCATGTCTTGAATTTTCGGTTGTCTTTTTTTGATTAAGTATTTCCCTGAAAGGATTAAATTTCATTTTATGCCTCCAAGAGCAGAATCATCCTTGTTGGAATATTTTTTTAGGGCAGCTTCTTTTTTATTGGAATAAAGCATCCAGATAATTCCTGCCATGGAAATAAGAGTAAGGACAACAGAGAAAGCAGAAGCCAGAGGCCAGTTTCGTGCCTTTTGTACCTGATCAACAATAATATTGCCAATCATGTAACTGTCTTTTCCACCTACAATATTAGGAACTGTATACGAACCGAAAATAGGGATGAATGTAAAAATCAACGCAGAAACGATACCGCTTTTTATTCCGGGAATAAGGATTTTAACCATGGATTGAATTTTTGTTGCACCCAAATCTCTGCTTGCTTCCAATAGTGTAAAATCGAACCTGTCTACAGAAGTAAATATTGGAAGAATGGCGTATGGAAGGTACATGTAAATGCTTAAAACTATTACAGCGCCTTTTGTATACATAAATTTAACCGGTGTGTAGACTGCGTCGGGATGCCCGGTTATTTTATTCCAGAGAAGGAAGCATTTTTCCAGAATCATGTTTATTATGCCGTTGTCGCCTAAAATCGTAATCCATGCAAAAATACGGATAAGGGAATTTGTTAAAAACGGTATTATAACGAGAATAAGAAGAACAGTCTGATGTTTGCTCCGTGCCATTGCGTATCCGCAGGGAATTGCCAGAATAATTGTAATAAAGGTCGAAAGACAGGTGATTCCCAGCGTACGGAGAAAAATTACACCGTAGGCAGGAGAAAGCATCTGCCTGTATGCCTTAATGCTGAACTGAGGAATTACAGAGCCGTAAACATCCCTTTTCATAAAGGAATAGGCAACAATAATAACAAGAGGCACAACAAAAAATATGCTGAACCACAATCCCATAGGCCAGGCATAAAAAGACCCGGGATTTTTCTTTTCGTACTTTTTATTCCGCGCTGCCTTTGCAAGTTTAAGGAACAGGCTTTCTTTATTGTTAGTTTTTTCTTTCATGGGGACTTTCCAGCATTATTTTTGAATGTCTTCTACAATGTAGCCGTCTTCAGCAGACCAGGAAATATACACTGTATCTTTCCATTGAATTTCAGGACCATCGTCGAGATAGTTTGTATGCTGCTTAAAAACCTTTACAATAGTGCCGGTCTTTTCCAGCTTAACATAGAATTTTGACTGGAAACCTGTGTAAACAGGCTCTTCAACAACGCCTTTGAAAACATTTATGTCTTTTCTGCCGTGAACATCCGGTTCTTCCAAAGTTATGCGGATTTTTTCCGGTCGGATTGTAAAGGCAACTTTCTGGCCTTCGTCGGTGTGTTCATAATCGGTAACAAGAATATTTTTATCTTCTTCTTTTGTGGCCTGAGTGTCGCCTTTAAGCTGAGCCTGCATTCCAAGGGAAGGAACATTAAGGGTAACCATGTGTTCAATGTCGGCCTTTCCTGCAACCTTGTAACTTTCGCAGTTTACTACAGTAGACTCAAAAAGGTTTGTTTCGCCTATAAACTGAGCCACAAACTGGGTAGCAGGACTTTCGTAAATTTCAAACGGGGAACCGATTTGAAGAACTTTGCCTTTGTTCATTACGGCAATTCTGTCGGAAACAGCAAGGGCTTCGCTCTGGTCATGAGTTACAAAAATAAATGTAATGCCGATTTTGTCGTGGAGGCGGTCGAGTTCAACAAGAAGGTTTGAGCGCAGTTTTGCATCAAGGGCAGAAAGAGGTTCATCAAGAAGAAGAACTTTAGGTTCATTAATAAGAGCCCTGGCAATAGCAACCCTCTGCCTTTGCCCTCCAGACAACTGGTTCGGCTTTTTGTGCATATGTTCTTCAAGCTGAACAAGAGACAGATATTCCTTAACTTTTTTATCTATAGTAGCGTTGTCCGTTTTTTTAAGACGGAGGGAAAAAGCCACATTTTCGTAAACAGTCATGTGAGGAAAAAGGGCATAACTTTGAAATACAGTATTTGAATGACGCTTATTTGGCGGAAGACCTACCACATTTGTTTCGTCAAAAAGAACAGCCCCGTCATCAGGATTTTCAAATCCGGCAATAATTCTAAGAAGCGTTGTTTTTCCGCAGCCAGACGGCCCCAGCAGAGTAAAAAACTCCCCCTGCTTTATAGTAAAATTAATGTCATCCAAAGCGTTGAAAGAGCCAAAATGCTTGGATACATGGTCAATGGTAACCTGACTTCCGTTCAATGTAGTTTCCTTAAAAATGTTTTTAAAAGATACCCCGCAAAAATTACAGATTAAATTAAAAATAGAGTTATTAACACAAATTGTCTATAAGTTTTGAAAAAAAAATATAAAAAAAACAGTTCATATATGATTTTTTATTAGGGCGGCTTTTTGCTCCGCTCCACTTCGTTTCGCTACTGCAAAAACCAGACTATCCAGGGTTCCGCGCAAAGCGCTTCATTCGGGAAAACACCAGACTGAAGTCTGCCGTTTTCCCGAACGCCAAAGGCGCCCTTCCTATTCTTGCCGCGGAAAATAATCCTTATACCATTATATTATTTAAAACCATATAGCAGATTGTTCCGCCGAAAATGCTTATCATGCTGTTTTTTTTCCACAGATGCAGAATTACTGTAAGAACAATTCCGCAAAGGGCCGGAATTCCCCATGGAAATGATGATGTAGAAATATATTTTTCATCGTTAAGGCAAAAAAGAAGAAGTACTCCTATAACCATGGCAGGAATGTATTTTTCTATAAAGCTAAGAATTTTCGGTGGCTTTTTTTTGCTGAACAGCATAAACGGAAATGCTCTGAGCAAAAACATAAGTATTGCCGTAATAAAAGTTGCTATAAGGGCATTTGTAATGGTAAGTCTCATTTATTTTCCTCCCCGGCAGATACTGTTTCTGATTTTTCCTGAATCAAAATTTCTGACTTTTTCTGGTCTGTTTTTTTTCTAAAAACTCCCCTTACAAGAATAAGGACTGCAAGACCAAGGGAAAGAGCTACAATAAGAATGTGCTGTTCTGGGAGAAAACCTAGCCTTGAAAGTATTATTGCCGCAAGACATGTTAAAATTCCGCAGAGAGAAGGGAATATGTCTCTGCTTTTTCGTATCTGATCAATCATTAAAACGACAAAAAGGGCATTAAGGGCAAAATCTACGCCTTCAAAACTGAACGGCAGGAAAGTTCCCAAAAGAGCACCGGTAAGACTGCCCAAAATCCAGTAGCTCCAGTCTAAAGCTGCAATAAGGCTGTAAAATTCGCCGGGGTTTTCATCTTCTGGAACCTGACATGTTGAAATAAGGGCATAAGTTTCGTCTGTAAGGGCAAAAATAAGGAAAGGCTTAAAGCGCCCTGTGTTTGATTTTTGAAATTTATTCAGAAGGGAAAGACCGTACACAATATGGCGTATTCCGACAAAAAACTGAGTAATAAGAAAAGCCGGCAGCGTAGCCCCGCAGGCCATAAGGCTTATTCCAATATACTGACCAGTTCCGGAATAAATTGTAAGGCACATTACAAGAGCCAGCCACCATGGATATCCTGCATCAATAACCATAAGACCAAAAGGAATTCCAATGGAAATATAGCCGAAGAAAATCGGCATTGTAAGGCGGATGGCCTTTTTTACATTTTTTTCTTTAAGCATAGTAAAAGAGAATATATCATTTTGCAGAAAAATATAAAAGTAAACCCGTTTTTTATTTTAGGGAACCTGTTTTTTTGTATTTTTTGTTATATTGAAAATAGAAAAAAAATCTGTAAAATCATTTGTGGCTGTTTAAAATGCTTTTAAACTGTCTGGAGGAATTATGTTTGCTGTTATTTTGGGATTAATTTTTATTGCGTTTTTTATATGTGCATGCCTGCCGTCTGTTTTAGGGTGGGGAAGCAATATTCTTGATGTATTAAAAGGAGCTGCTCCTCTTCTTGCCTGTTTTACGGGAATTATTTCCATTTTTATTGGTGTTGCCGACATAAAAGACAAAAAAGAAGCCTTAAAAGAAGAAAAGGAATTCAGCTCGGAATCAAAAGAAGAAGTTTAGTTTTTTAGTCCAACATTCCCATTGAATCCAGAATAATCGAGGCTGCTGCCGTTCCTGCTGTTTCTGTCCGTAAAACCCTTGAACCCATGGAGCAGAGAGTAAATCCTTCCGCTTCCAGAAAGTCCCTTTCTTTTTCTGTCCATCCTCTTTCGCTTCCTATTGCAGCAACTGCAGAAAGTGCCTTTTCCTGCTGAAGGAATTTATGAAGGCTTTGGGATGGCCTTTTGTTGTCCAGAGCAATAAGTGTACTGAAAGGAAGTCCGCTGTTTTTTGCAGATTTTACGGCCTGTTCCAGATTGGAAGCCAGCTGAAGTTCCGGTACATGAGTGCCTGCCGCCTGAACTGTTCCTTCAAGAAGCAGCCGTTCTGCCGTGCCGTCGGTGAACATGTTTGAACTTAAATATGATTTTTCTGTAAGTTCTGTTTTTGCAAGAATTATTTTTTTTACGCCTAAGCCTGCCATGTCCCGGAAAAGCCGTTTAAGCTGAATTGGCCGGGGAAATCCTATTATCATTGTAAGGGGATAAAGAGGTTTGCCGGAATTTTCGCCCCGGAAAGTGAATTGGATTTTACCGTCTGCAATTTTATTTATAATGGCCGTTCCTGCCAGCCCGCCGATAATTCCTGCTTCAAATGTGTCGCCTTCTTTTTTGTGGAGAATTTCGATTAAATGCCTGCCCCGTGGATCTGAAACAGAAAGGGGAAGATTAATTTCCTGAGTTGAAAACAAACATATATTCATAAATTTTTCCTTAACACTGCCATTTTACATATTTACAGAGTTAGAGAAAAGAATAGTTATGTGTGATGTTTTAAATTTTTTATGATGAGAAAAACTTAGCCCGGATTGGAGCCCCGGAGTTGGAGGAAAAAACATAGTTTTTTGCTCCAATGAGCGGATAGCGAAGGGCGGAAAGCCGGAGTGATGTTTAAAATCTGCTTCTTTATTCTTGTAAAAAAAACTGTGCAGGATGCTTTTTTGGTTGTATAATTTTTTCACCTGCGTTTTTTTTCGCAATTCTGGAGGTTTTTTTATTATGATTGGAACTTTTTGGTCGCTGGTGCCGGCTGTTGTTGCCATTGCGCTGGCTTTAATCACTAAAGAAGTTTATTCTTCGCTTTTTGTGGGAATTTTAATTGGCGGTGCGTTTTATTCCGGTCTTTCTTTTCCGGGATTTTTTAATCATGTGGTAAAAGACGGTTTTGTCGGTGTTCTTTCGGACAGTTACAATGTGGGAATTTTAATTTTCCTTGTGCTTCTTGGAATTATGGTTGCCTTAATGAACAAGGCCGGCGGTTCTAAGGCTTTTGCAGAAAATGCAAGAAAACACATTAAAACTAAATTCGGTGCCCAGATTGCAACTATTATTCTCGGTATACTTATTTTTATTGATGATTATTTTAACTGTCTTACGGTGGGTTCGGTAATGGAACCGGTGGCAAAAAAATACGGCGTTTCAAAAGAAAAACTTGCCTACCTTATTGATTCTACGGCAGCTCCAATCTGTATTATTGCTCCAATTTCTTCCTGGGCTGCTGCTGTTGCCGGTTTCGTTGCTGAAGGTGAAAACGGTATTGCTCTGTTCTGCAAGGCCATTCCTTTTAACTTTTATGCCCTGTTTACAATCATAATGATGTTTGCCCTTATTTTTATGAAATTTGAATACGGTCAGATGTCTAAGTACGAAAAGGCTCTTAAGATGATGAGCGAAACTTCGGATGACAGTGCGGAAATTAAGCCTGTGGGGAAAGGTACTGTAATTGA
>CAMAFU010000059.1 GCA_945833725.1 uncultured Treponema sp. | reverse complement strand
AATTCTTTTGCTGTCAAGCTGCTCATCATAATCACTCATGTGCATTACGTTATGCCACAGATTCTGCCGATTTAGGATTATAGTCCGCACTTGTCGCATATAAATCCAGAACCTGCCGATACATCAAGATTATAGTAATTTGTAGGCTTGGTAGAAAAATCGGAATTTCCGATTTTTCTCACTACGTTTTCTTTTTCAAGCTCGCCCTCTTCAAAAATATTCAAAATATGTTCATTTATAGTTGAACGAAATTTTTCAAAAAGAGAAGCCATATCGTCAATAGTAAGCCAGACAGTTTCTCCTTCAAAATGAACATCAACAGATATTTTATCATCAGAGGTCTTAAAAATTACGATTTCGCTTTTATTTTCTGCCATTTTGTTTCCTCATATATTAGGAGGGGAAAACCTTCCCTTCGTTCGCACTTTGTCGCTCCCTGCAGATCAATTTGAGTTTGTTTATCTTATGAACAGGTATAACTTTTCTGTTGGCAGAAGTGTAATTCATTTTCCCTTATAAATGCTCATAAAATTCTAAACAATTTTTTTTTTAAACCGATATTCAAAAAGAGATGAAAAAAATTGCATTTTTAGCTGTTTGTATATTTTTTATGCCGTTTTTATCTGCAAAAGGAATAAATTTCCAAATTGTGCAGATTACGCCGGAGCAGACAGAAATTTTTGAAATTTCAAAGATTTTTGAAGAAGCTGTTACCGACTTTTTTTATGAAGCAGGTCATATTGTTACCAATTCACCTTCCTGCATAAAAAATGGCGGAGATAATCAAGAAGAGTTTAAAAAAGTCCTTCTTGAAACGATTACAGGCGGTATGGAAATGCTTGTAAGGGTTGAAATAAGTTTTAAGGAAGGGGAGGGGCTTAATCCTAAAGGTCTTAACTTAAACTCTATAGATAATATTCGCTGGAATGTTTATGCATCTTCCACGGGAAAGCTTGTTTCTTCCAGCCAAATATCTCCCGGTAATGACAAAAATATAAAAATGACAGAAGCTGAAATATATAATTTTGCCAGTTTTGTAGCATCAAAAATAAGTTCCGGTCTTCGGAATTAATTGAGGGGACTTTATGAAAAGATTTGTTTCGTTGGTTTTGACAGTTTTTACAGTGGCAGTTCTTTTTGCAGCTGCCCGTCCTTCTCTTGATGGAAGAGCTGTAGTTTGTGAAGAGGGCGAAATGCCTAAAGGTCTTTTTGCCAGAACTATCGGGTATTTGCCGGGAGACAGCGTTACTGTAACGAATCCTGCCAACGGTTGTGCTGTAGATGTTTTGATTTTAGGTGCCATAGATGCCAGCGAAGGAGTTGCAATTCTTCTTACGCCGGAAGCTGCGGATAGGCTTGGTTTTAGAAAAGACTCAAATGTTCAGGTTAAAATAACAAAAAGAACAGGAAGTCTGGATGAGAATGTTTCTGGCACGGCTGTTCTTGCAGAAGAAGCTGAAGAAGACTATCTTGAAGGGTCTTTGGAAGAAAAAACTGAAACAATTCCGCAGGAACAGGAAGAAACTGCCCTTCAAAATACAGAAGATAATATTGAGGAAACGGCAGAAAATCCTGCTGATATTTCGAACAATGAAAATGCAGTAGAAACTTCAACTGAAAATGAAGTTGAGCAGACCGGTGAAGAAATTGCTGAACCTGTTGCCGAAGATTCTGCTGTTGAAGAACCATTTGCTGATGAACTGGAAGATGTTTCCGATAAAAATGACTGGGAAAATGTTGTTGAGGAAAAAGAATCTTCTGAGATTTTTGAAGATGAAAATTCCGAAAAACTTCAGGAAGTTACTGAGTTTAGTGAGCCTTACGAAGAAAAGGAAAATTTGCCTGTAGATGCTGATTTTTTTGATGAAAACAACAGCGAGGAATGTGAACTCGTTAGTGAATATGAAAATATTCCTGATGAAGCAGAAGAAACTGTACAGGATGCTTTAGACGGTGAAGAAATTGTAAGTGAGAAGAAAGAGGTTAATGAAAATACTGAAGAAAAAATTGAAACATCTGATGAGCTTTTGAGAAATCAGGAAAATTCTGAAGAAAAAGTTGAAGAAACTTTTGAAGAAAATGTTCCTGAAAAATCTGATTCTTTAGATTCACTAGATTCACTAGATTCACTAGATTCACCAGATTCAGTTAGTGAGGATGAAAAAATTGAAAATGAAGGAATAACTTCCGATGAAGATTCAAATGTTCAGACCGAGGCTGAAAAAGTTCTGGAAATAGAGGAACCTGCATCTGAAGATGAAAGTGGAGTTGAGGAAACTGAAGTTGCAGAAAAAACTGAGGTTACTGAAACTGAAGAAGAATATTCTCCGATTATTTTAGTTCCAGCAGAACCAACTCCTCCTGAAACGGAAGAAGTTGAAGAAAGTGAAAAAGCTGAAAAACTGCCTGAAAATGAAGGCGATGTTTTGGCTGTAACGGAAAAAATTGCACAGGAAGTCCCTGTTCTGGATGATGAAAAAACAGAGGATAAAAATGAAGAAAGTGTAGTTTCTGATAACACTGATGATTCAGCAGTTCCGATTCAAAAAATTGCAAAAAATTCTCTTGCAGAACTGGAAAAAGGAAAGTATTACCTTCAGATAGCAACTTTACGCAATGAAGATAATATAAAAAATCTCCTTAAAAAATATACGCCTAAGTATCCTGTAGTTCTTGTAAAACATGCTGACGGCATAAGTTTCCAGATTCTTGTAGGACCGTTGTCTGCCGATGAATATGGAATGATAACGGAAAGATTTAAATCTTACGGTTTTAAAGACTGCTTCCTTCGGAAAATAAAATAAAAATCGGAAACTGTGATTTTATAAACTGACTTGCGATTGAAAGTATTAAAACGAAATAATGTCCGTCATGTTGAAATATCTTCATGGCGGATTTTTTTGTTTGGCCCAGGTTTACAAAAAAAATAATTCAAATTGAACAGACAGTTTATTTTCATTATAATTGTTTAATCCTGTTTTCAGGGGATTTTATCTGTTTTTATCCGGAGTTTTTTATGCTTACATTAAAATTTGGCGGAACTTCAATGGGAAGTGCCAGAAGAATTTTAGATTCTGTTGATATTATGATTGGAAGGACAAAGTTAGACAGAATTTCCGTTGTTGTTTCTGCTGTTGCCGGTATTTCTAACGGTCTTCAGGCTGCAATCGACGGCTGTGTTTCTGGGGGAAATGGCAGAACATTTGTAAGCGGAATAAGAAAAATTCATGAAGATATTTGTCTTGAAATTCAATCTGTAACTGACGGTTTTACTGCTAAAGATGTAATGGCCTCTATGGAAGAAAATTTTATTGAACTGGAAAAACTCCTTGATGGTGTTGCTATTTTTGGAGAGTGTCCAGATTCAATATACTGCAGAATAATGGGAATGGGAGAACTTTTATGCGTCTGCATAGTAAAAGCCCTTCTTATTGCAAAAGGCGAAAAGGTTCTTCTTCTTGACAGCCGGAAATATATTTTTACGACGGGCAATCAGAAAGAAGGTGATCCTGATTATCCTCGTATTGCTGCAGCTCTTGCTCCTTATCGGGATGGTTCTGAACTTGAACAGGCTGGCATTCTTCTTTTTCCAGGCTTTGTTTGTTCCTGGTCTTCTCCAGCATCCAATGCCTGTGTAACAGGTCTTATGGGACGAAATGGTTCTGATTTTACAGCTGCTATTGTGGGTTCCTGTCTTGGAGCAAAAAAAGTAGAATTCTGGACTGATGTTGACGGTATTTTTACTGCCGATCCAAGAGTTGTAAGTGATGCAATTCTTGTTGACGACATGACTTACGAAGAAGCCATGGAATTATCGTTTTTTGGCTCGAAAGTTCTTCATCCTAAAACTTTATCGCCTTTGGCTGCCAGAGGAATTGAGGCCTGGAGTTTAAATTCGCACAATCCGTCTGCCAGAGGTACAAGAATTGGCAGAGGTCCGTTTGAATCAAAAAAGACAGCAGGACCTGTATGCGGAATTTCATGTCTTAAAAAAACTGCATTAATTTCTGTTAGTGGAAGCGGTATGAAAGGCCGAACAGGTATTGCCAGCCGTGTTTTTGCAGCTGTAAGCCGGAGTGGAATAAGCATGCTCCTTATTACTCAGTCCTCTTCGGAATATACAATAAGTTTTTGTGTAAGGCAGAGCGAATCTCATATTGTTGAAAATGTACTTTCTTCTGAATTTGCCTTTGAAATTAGGGAAGGAGTTATAAATCCTATAAGTGTAATTTCTGACTGTGCCATTGTTTCCATTGTCGGCGACGGCATGAAAGAAAACCGCGGTGTTGCAGGTAAATTCTTTAATTCCCTTTCCAGCAGAGGCATTAATATTCTTGCTATTGCCCAGGGTTCTAGTGAGCGGTCAATTTCCTGTGTAATTTCAGGCGAATTCAGTGATATTGCAGTGCGTACTTCCCACAGATTTTTCTTTAATACTGCCCGTCCTATTGAAGTTTTTGCCTTTGGTGCAGGTACTATTGGAGGTGCTCTTCTTGATCAGATTCGTGATCAGCAGAAAAAACTTAGGGAGCAGAATATTGATATAAAAGTATGCTGTATTTCAACATTGGATGGAATGCTTTTGGATGGTAATGGGCTTGATTTGTCTGACTGGCGGCAGAATGTAAGAAAATCTCCTTTAAAAACTAATCTTGATGAAATACTGAATTTTGTAAAGGATACAAAACCTTTGAACCCGATTTTTGTAGATTGTACTGCAAGTTACGATTTGCCGGAACGATACCTTGACATTCTTTCTGCCGGCATGAATATTGCAACTCCAAATAAACGGGCAAATTCCATGTCTATGGATTTTTACAAAAAACTTAGGGAAACAGCCGATAAAAATCATGTAAAATTCTTATATGAAACTAATGTTGGTGCTGGTTTGCCAATAATCGATACTTTGCAGAATCTTTTTAAATCTGGAGATTCTTTGGCTGGCTTTAACGGAATTATGTCCGGTTCTCTTTCTTATATTTTTGGAAAGCTTGATGAAGGCAAAAAATTCTCTGAAGCCGTAAAAGAAGCAAAAGAACTTAAATTTACAGAGCCGGATCCTCGTGATGATTTAAAAGGCACTGATGTTGCAAGAAAGGCCCTTATTATTGCAAGAGAAGCCGGTTTTGAAATTGAACTTTCAGACATAAAAATGAATTCCATTTTCCCGGAAAATTTCTCTATCGAAGGTTCTGTTGAAGAATTTATGAACAGGCTTCCAGAAATTGACGGATATTTTGAAGATAAAATGGCTGCACTTAGAAAAGAAGGAAAAGTTTTAAGAATGGGAGCTTCTATCCGCGATGGAAAAGTTTCTGTTGGAATGCTGGAAGTTGGTCCTTCGGATCCGTTGTATGGAGTAAAGGGCGGCGAAAATGCCTTTGTTTTTGAAACTGCAAGATACACTCCAATTCCTTTAACTGTCCGGGGATATGGAGCCGGAGCTGGAGTTACGGCAGCCGGTGTTTTCGGTGATGTTTTAAGAACTGTAAGTTTTAATCCTGGACGCTGATTTTAACGCTTAGGACTTTTTCTGGAGGTTTTTGATTTATGGTCATAGTATTAAAAAATGATGCAACGGAAAGTGAAAAGCAAAGTATAAAATCAGTTTTAAATTCAAAAAAATTTAAAATAAATGAAGTAAAAGGTGAGGAATCTACAATTCTTGCTGCTGTAGGAAAACTTTCCATGGATATTCGGGAAATTGAAGTTTTGCCGGGTGTATCTAAAGTTATTCCTATATCAAAACCGTATAAAATGGCCAGCCGGGAGTTTAAGCCGGAGAATACTGTTGTTGAAGTTCCTAATAACCGGGGGCAGATTATCAGGTTTGGCGGTTCCCGACTTGTGTCTATTGCAGGTCCATGTGCCGTTGAAAGCCGGGAGCAGATGATGGACGCCGCTGCCGCAGTTGCTGCATCTGGTGCAACTTTGCTGCGTGGTGGAGCTTACAAACCTAGAACAAGCCCTTATTCTTTTCAGGGGTTGGGAGAAGAAGGCTTAAAATATCTGAAAGAAGCTGGAGATAAATACGGTCTGCCTGTTGTTACAGAAATTGTTGCTTCTGAATTTATTCCTGTTATGAAGGATTATGTTGATGTTTATCAGGTTGGCGCCCGGAATATGCAGAATTTTGAGCTTTTGAAAAGACTTGGAGCTCTAGGAAAACCTGTTATTTTAAAGCGTGGACTTTGTGCTACAATCGAAGAATGGCTTATGTCTGCTGAATATTTGTTGTCCAGCGGTACTGATAAAGTTATTTTGTGCGAAAGGGGAATAAGGACTTTCGAAAAAGCAACAAGGAATACTTTGGATTTAAGTGCAATTCCAGTTCTTAGAAGTATGACTCATCTCCCGATTATTGTTGATCCAAGCCATGCTTTAGGTGTTCGGGATAAAATTCCTCCAATGGCACTGGCTGCTGTGGCTGCCGGTGCAGACGGTATTATTGTTGAAGTGCACTGTCATCCTGAAAAAGCAATGTCCGATGCGGCGCAGGCTCTTTATCCTCAGCAGTTTGATAAAATTATGAGGGATATTGAAGCCCTTGCTCCTGTGATAGGTCGGGAAGTTGCCCATATACGGCCGCTGGAGCAGAAAAAGGATGCCCATACAGAAATTGAAAAAATCAGTTCAAAAACTGTGTGTGCATACAGCGGAAATAAAGGTGCTTATGCAGAAATGGCTGTTCAAAGGTATTTTGAAGAGTCTGCTTCTGCTGTTCCTGTAAATTCTTTCGAAGAAATATTCCAGTCTGTTGTTGACGGAAAAGCCGACTACGGCATGGTCCCTATCGAAAATTCTACTGCCGGTTCTGTTTATGATAATTATGACAATTTATCCAGATATCAGGATGTTTCGATTGTAGGGGCAATTAATCTTCGTATAGAACATTCTCTTCTGGCACCAAAAGGTGCAACCTTAAATTCAATAAAAAATGTTTATACTCATCTTCAAGCCTCTTCTCAAAGTTCTGAATTTCTTTCTCAATTTAAAAACTGGAAGATTATTGAGTCTGTTTCTACTGCTACTGGGGCGGCAATTGTTGCAGAAAAAAATAGCATAGAAAATGCGGCAATAGCAAATGCTGTAAATGCAGGAATTTATGGTCTTGAAATCATAAAGGAAGGCATAGAAAATATTCACAACAATTACACCCGTTTTGTTGTTATTAAGGCAAACCATGTTGAAGGAGAAAGTTTTCCTTCAAGTAAAAAGCCGAATATGGCAACTTTTATGTTTAGTACAAAAAATGAGTCTGGAGCATTGTTTGATTGTCTGGGAATATTTAAAGATTCAAATCTTAACCTTAACCGTCTTGAAAGCCGTCCTATTGCAGGAAAGCCGTGGAGATACTGGTTTTATGCGGATGCTGCTTTAGACATCAGAATAGAAGACCCTCAAAAATACATTGACGGTGTTCTTCAATTACTTAAATCCAAGGCAGAAGATGTCAGGCTTTTGGGTGTTTACTTTGAAGAAGGTCGGTAAAAATCAGCAGTTTAAGCCTCCGCTGAAATGCGGAACTTTTATATACAAAAAAATCAGGAGTTTTTTATGGAAAAATATGTTCTTTCGGTGCTTGTTGAAAATAAATCCGGTGTTTTGAGCCGTGTTTCCGGGCTGTTTAGTAGGAGAGGATTTAATATTGACTCCCTTACTGTTTGCGAAACTCATAATCCTGGACAATCAAGAATGACTATTGTGGTTTCCGGTGATGAATATGTACTTGAGCAGATTGAAAAACAACTTTCTAAACTTGTTGAAGTAATTTCCATTTCTCACTGTAAAAAGGAAGAAACCTGTGAAAGGGAAATGGCACTTATAAAGGTTAAGGCTGCTGGAACTGACCGGGCTGTTATAATTGAAACCTGCGAAATTTTCAGGGCTCATATTGTTGATGTTGCAGAAAAATCTGTTGTTGTTGAGGCAACAGGCAGCGAGGAAAAAATTGAAAGCCTTATAAGACTTCTTGAACCTTATGGAATTCTTGAACTGGTAAAAACTGGAATTACCGCATTAGGCCGCGGCGAAAAAGTTATGCAATGAAAAAAATAGGTTATTCTGTTTTTTTATTGTTTTTTACTCTTTTCAGTATAAATTTCTATTCCTGCAAGGCGGACTGTTCCCTTATTTTTTTTAACGAGGGCTTTTCGGAAGGTGAAAAACTTATAAAAAAATCACGGAAAAATATTGATTTTTATGTTTTTTCCCATGAACAGAACAAAAAAATTGAGTCATTCATTGAAGAAAAAGTTCCGCTGGCACTAAAAATTACTCTGGAAGCAAAAAAAGTACCAGAAAATAATAAAGAAAAAACTCTGTTTGGTTTTCTTTTTTCGGAGGATTTTTCTTCTTCAAAGCTGAAAAAAGTAATCCCTAAAAATCGTCCTGCCGTTTCTTTTGATTTTGCGGAATTTGATTCCGGTAAGTTTTCAGTTATCCTCTCTTTTCCTAAAAACGCATTTGTGCCTGAAGGTTTTTTTATAAAATCATCATCTTCCTATCGAATCTTTGAATGTAATATTGTGGAACCTTCCTTAGGCTTTGATTTTTCAACGGATAAGGAAGAATACGCTTTTTGTTCTAACGGAGGAATTTTAAAACGGGGGCAGAAGAACATTGCACTTTCCAGCGTAGAATTTTCTTTTTCTACTGTTAATTCTTTTGAAGATGTTATGCCTTCACTTTTTATTAACTTTTTTGAAAATGGAAAGTCCTGCGT
>CAMAFU010000058.1 GCA_945833725.1 uncultured Treponema sp. | reverse complement strand
TCGCCGCGGCAGGGATAGGAAGGGCGCCGGAGGCGTTCGGGAAATCTGCGGATTTTCCGAATGGAGCGATAGCGGAACCCTGGATAGCCCGGTTCCGGCGGTTTGCAAAACTGACGGAAGCCGCCCGTATTTTAAATTATTTTTTTCTTTTTTTTAACTTTTCTACCCTATAAACAGTATAGACAGCCATAAAAATAATAGTAAAATTATATATGTATTAGAAATATACTTTGAAGGCTGAGGAACGGTTGCTTACAACAACGGAAAATCTGGTATAAAAACTAAAAATGTCCAATTATTTTGTTACCATAACTTTTATAAATCTTTTTACGCTTCTAATGCTTTCTGTAAGCATAATAACAAACGCTGTAATCAACAAGGAACAGAAAAAAAATTTTCTTCTTACATGCATAATTGTTTTTATAATCTGCATAATGGAAGTTCTTACCATAATTGCAAACGGTGCTGATGTAAAATATAGATGGATTCACATTTTTTCGAATTTTATGGGTTTTAACCTGACTCCAATGGTTTTTATGTTTCTTGGCACAGCCCTTATTCCAAATAAAAGGCGGTCCTGGGAATTTATTTTATGGGCAGGCTATACTCTCTGGATGTTGATTACGCTTTTTATGAACAACAGCTACGGCATTTTCCATGTTGATGAAGCAAACAATTATTCCAGAGCAAAAGGGTTTGTTATTTACACTTTATTTTACGGTTTTGCCCTTATTTACTTTTTTATAGAAAATATACGGCTTTCCATAAAATACTGGCATAACAGCAATATTATTCTTCTGTTGAATTTTGCCTTTGTTTTTACTGGAACGACTGTTCAGATAATTTATCCTGAAATTCAGGTATCATGGCTTTGTGTAGTAATTTCCATTGTATTTTACTACATTTACATTGATAACCTTTACCAGCAGCTGGACAGACAGACTTACCTGCTGAACGGCAACAGCTTTGAAAAATATATCTGCAACCAAAAAAAAACTGCCGTTATTATTGTTGCTGAAATCGACAACTTTTCAAAACTTAAACTGAATTACAGCCGTTCAAAACTGGACGAAATTCTTATGGATATTTCCAGGAATTTTAATGACTATTTTAAAAAATACGGCAGAACATTCAGAATTGAAAGTGAAGAGCTATGCGCCGTTATTTACGACAGAAACCTTGATTTTGATGCAATCATAAAAGACTTTTTTATAAAATATGTAAAATCAAATTTCACTTCGTCGGAAATTCCTCTTGTTTCCCTGGGATATGCCCTTTTTTCTCCCCATCAGGATTTAAAAAAAGTTCTTTCTGCAGCAGACATGAAAAAGCGGGATTTTATTAAAGAAAGGCTGAATCTGTTTAAAAGCCCGAAGGAAAACCAGAATTAGAATCAGGAAATGTTTTTTTGTGGCAGTGATTGGAGGGGCGCCGCAGGCGTTGCCGTAAGGCAATGAGGGTTACCGAACCCCGCAAAGCACGCCCGGCCACCCTTAAAAAAAACTTACTCTGGAATAAAAATATAGCCTGATTTACTTACCGAAACTATGTGGCGGGGATTATTTTTGTCTTCTTCGATAAGGCTTCTTAAGGAGCGGATATTTACATAAATGTTGCTTTCCAGTGTTTTTTCGTCGGGGAGGGAATCTTTCCACACATTCTGGTAAATTGCTTTAAACGAAAGGATTTTATTCGGGTTCTGGATAAAATACATCATAAGGTTGAACTGCTTTTTTCGCATGGATATTTCCCGGCCGTTTTTTATTACTACGCCTTTTTCTGTATCAATCTGGAAAATGCCGCTGGTATAAACTGTGGAAAGGGGCGTTTTTTCGAATTCCATGTAGGAAAATTTTTCTAAAAGCCGTTTTACCCGGGCTATAAGTTCATCTATATAAAAGGGTTTTGTAACATAATCATCGCAGCCTTCGTTAAACCCACGGATTTTTGTTCTGTCATCCTGAATTGAAGAAAGAATTATAACAGGCATCATTCTTGAGTGAAGGCGGATTGAGTGCAGTATGTTCATTCCGCTGGATTTTTCTTCCAGATTCAAGTCCAGTATTACAAGGCTGAAATAATTTTTTGACAGTTCCCTGTACGCTTCTTTTTCTGAAAAACACTGGATTACATCGAAATTGTTTTTCTGGAGGTTTTTTGAAATGTAATCGTTGAGATATTCAGAATCTTCCACAACAAGAATAAGTTCCTTTTCTTCGTAAGATGTGTCGTAATCTTTTCCGGTGCTTTTCATTTTTTCCTCTTTTATCCGACTTTCGGAAATTTTAATGTGAAAATACTTCCTGAATTTTCTGACTGATTTTCGGAATAACTTAAGGAAATATTGTTAAGGCTGCACAACTCTCCTGCTACAAAAAGCCCCAGCCCTACGGACTTTTCGCCTAATTCGGTTTTTGAGCCGATTGATGCAAACCTGTTAAAAAGAACTGCCTGCCTTTCTTTTGGAATTCCCTGCCCGTTGTCGCAGACAGAAAGATATACGCTTGTTTCGTCTGTATGTATGATGATTTTTATTTTTCCACCTGTTGGAGTGTATTTTACGGCATTATCCACAAGGTTTACATAAATTCCCTTTAGGCTGTTTTCGTCGCAGAATACTCTGGGATTTTCTGCAGAAACTTCGAAAATAAATTCCTGATTTTTGCCGGAGGATTTTTGCCTAAGGAAGACATTTTCTTTTTCGACCACGGTTTTTAAGTTTAATATTTTAGGCGAAACAAGATATTTTCCGTCGGAAATTTTATACGAATTGAGTACATTCTGGATTATTATGTTTATTTGCCGTGAACTTTCGTAAATGTTGCCTAAAGTTTCTTCATCGACTGCAGAATTTCCTTTTTCGCTGGAAAGGCGGATTTTTTCGATTTCATTTAAAAGAACTGTAAGAGGTGTATTTACATTGTGGGTTACAAAATATAAAAATGCCCGCTTTTCTTTTTCTGATTTTACCAGTTCCTGCTTTTCCATATAAAGCTGACGGTAATCGCAGAGAATGTGGATTTTTGCAATTAATGCGGAAACATCAAAAGGACGCACCAGAAAATCGTTTATCTGGCTTTCAAAGCATTTTTTTACAAGGTGAGAACGGTATTTATTTACTACAGCCAGAACAGGAAAATCGAGAAGCGTAAATTTTTCCCGGATTTTTAGGCACAGGGAAAAAGCATCGTCATTTTCTGATTCCGGCGTGACTATTAAAATTTGAATAAGGTAGTCTTCGATTGATGAAAGTGCTTCCTGCTGTGTATCTATGATTTTTGTAAAAAAACCGTAGGATTGAAGGATAAGCCTGAGCGTAAGGGTTTCTGAATTTATGGTTCCGAAAATTCCTATGGAAATTTTTTGAAGAAGTTCTTCTTTTAGAGATATATCCTGAGTTGCCAGCGGGATAATGCTTTCGCCTGAAATGCCGTCCTTTTCGTTTACGCTGTAGATTTTTTCACCGATAATTTCTTTTATGGTGTGGATATTTTTTTGAATTAAGTCTGCGGAAACTTTCTGCCCCTCGTTTTCGCAAGATGAAAGAATATAATTTGCAGATGTTTCTATTATTTGCAGGGGATAAAGAATTTCATTTATTATTTTATCCAAAGTGATTGTTTGTTTTTGATTTTTTTCAAAAAGAATATTTTTTTTTGTGTCCGGCAGGGAATTTGTAGAAATTAAAAAATCCTGAAATGTTTCTTTTTCGCCTTCTTGGGACATGCCGAAACTTATAAGGTAATTGTACAGAATAAGTATGGAAATAAATATGACAAAAAATATGAAAACGGTTTTAAATGAAGACGGGAAAATATTGTAATAAACGAAAAGAAAAACCAGCATGAAAATGGAAATTAAGCTGATTATTAGATTGGTAAGTTTTTTCATTTACGATATAACAATACAAAAAATAATAAAATAAAACAAACGGTTTTAAGAAAGATTCAAAACCATTTGCGTTCCTTTGCTTTTTTCCGCCAGTTTTTGTTTTTTTTAATTTTTATGCCGGGCTTTACAGTAAAGATGATTTTTCAAAAGGGGTGAAAAAATCAACAGTATAAAACCCGGCAAAAATTCATCGTTTAACAGAGGAAAGTCCAGAAACGGTGTTTTCTCTGATTATTTACTGATTATTAAAACCAATATCTGAAACCGATGTTAGCAGGGATATAGAAAAGATTGAATCCACCGCCAGAACCGCCATCGCTTAATACAATGCCCAATGTAGGCTGCCATGCGGCCTGAGCATAAATTTCCCATGAACCGTTGATAAAGTAATTTGTACCAATAACGGCACGAGGAGCAATATTAAGAGCAAGACCGGCATTATTGAATATTGAAACACCAGCAGCAGCACCAAGAGCGTAGAACCATCTCCATGATCCATCAATTTTTGGATTTGCAATCCACCAGTCTGCTGTAGCACCTACAGAAAAATAACCGCTGCCAAGACCAAAGTTTGCTGCAAATACACATGGAACCTGCTGAACTTTAAATGTTACTGCCAGCGGGAAACCGCCTCCTACATCATAACCAGTCTGAAGACCGATACCTGTAACGGCAAAAGTTTTTGCAGTACCCATTCCCAAAAGCAGTACTAATGCTGCCAGGAATTTTTTACCAAAAAGTTTCTTCATATTTTCCTCCACGAAAATAAAGTGTATTTTCACGATAATTTAAAAAACTAAAAAAAAACTAAAAATAATTTTGAAAACAAAGTAAAAAAAGTCCCTGAAAAGGCAGGAAACGCAAAGCTCCATATTCTTTCCAAGGACAGTTTTTTTGGTTCAGGCATTAAAGCAGGTTTAAGCTTTTTTTGCCTTTGCCTGTCGAATAAAAGATTTTATACCGGCATAAACGAGGAACAGAGCAAGAATTTCCATGGTTGCAGCAAAGAATAACTGGAACCAGTTGCCCCAGAAGAATGCGTTTTCAAGGCCGTTTACCATTGCAGAAATTTTTGCAATTACTGTTATTACAAGCTGGGTAAGGGTTGCAATGAGCATGAATGCCATTGGAATGTAGAACATCTTGTTGTTCTTTCCCACTTCTCCAAGCCATGCTGCAACGGCAAGAAGGGCAATACCGGCCAAAAGCTGATTTGCAGCACCGAAAAGCGACCAGATTGCAGAAAGCTTCAAAAATCCCAGAACAGAACCGATTATTACCATAAAACAGGTTGCAAAAACCGGGTTTGCAAGAACTTTTCTTACGCCAGAAGCATCTTTCCAGCTTTTTTCGCCTTCCTTAAGGAACAGTTCGCTGAACATAAAGCGGCTCAAGCGGGTTGCAGAGTCCAGAGAAGTAAGGGCAAATACAGAAACTGCAAGAGTTAAAAGGGCACTTATGGTGTTGTAAATGCCGGTACCTTCGGAACCGAACATTGTTGCAATACCGGCACCAAAAGCAGCAGACGGAGAACCGAATTTTTTGTTTGAATTCCAGATTACACCAACGGCGATGAGGGAAATAATTCCAAGCCCTGATTCGATGAGCATAGAACCGTAGCCGATGGCCTTTGCATTTTTTTCGTTGTTCAGCTGTTTAGATGTAGTACCAGAAGCGATAAGAGAATGAAAACCGGAACAGGCACCGCAGGCAACCGTAATGAAAAGCGTTGGGAACAGGAAATTTCCGTTTATTTTCCAACCTGTAAAGGCAGGAATTTCAAATTTTGCAGAGCCTGTTACGGAAGTCACTACAACACCCACAACAGCAATAAGCATCATTGCATAAAGCAGGAACGAAGAAAGATAATCCCTTGGCTGAAGCATAATCCAGACAGGAATAAGGGAAGCAACGGCAATGTAAAGGGCGATGAAAACAATCCATGAAGTGCGGCTCATGGAAATGCCAACATTAAGCCCTAAAATAACGATTGCCACAATGCCTGCAATACCGATGATCGTAGCCGGAAGAAGCTTTACGCCAAACCGGTTAGTCAAAATTCCGTAAAAAATTGCCAGAACAATAAAGAGAACGGAAATCATGGCTGTAGTCTGGTTGTTAGTAGGATTTGTTGTAAACGAAAATGCTTTTGCACCTTCGGCAAGATTTGTAAAGAAAGTTCCTGCAACAACATTTACGAAAGAAGCGATTACAAGAATCAGTACGAGAAGGGCAAAAATTATAAAAAGCCTTTTAGCCCTAGGCCCCATGGAATCTTTGATGATTTCGCCGACAGATTTACCGTCGTGGCGGATGGAAGCAAAGAGGGAACCGAAGTCCTGAAGTCCGCCGAAGAAAATACCTCCGATTATACACCACAGGAATACAGGAACCCAGCCGAAAACTGCAGCCTGAATAGGACCGTTAATAGGACCTGCTCCGGCAATGGAAGAAAAGTGATGTCCCATAAGAACAGCTGGTTTTGCTTCTACATAGTCTACGCCATCGGGCATAGTATTTGCAGGAGTCTTTTTTGAAGGGTCAATCCCCCACTGTTTTGCAAGCCATGAACCGTAAAATACATAGCCGGCAAAAAGAAGCACAATTGCAGCAAGAAGAATAAGTAATGCTGTCATGTCGATTTTGGGGCTGTCCATATTTTTTTAAAGACAGCCTCTACCTCCTAAAAAAATTAAGAAACATCCGATTAAAACAACTTTTACGGCAAGTGCAGGTCTTAATCAGATTTTATTTTTGAAAGAAGTTTTTTCAGATCCGAACCCATCCTGTTGCAAAAAATCAGGTCTGAAGAAAGCTCCTTTACAACCAGTTTAAAATTGCTCCAGCCGAAAAAGCCGAAGCGGTAAGAAATATGTTTATTAATTTTTTTTATGGTTTTTGAAGCCCCTGTTTCAAGTTTTTGGGAAAGAAGAACAAGGGTTATATCGGAATTTTTGTGGCCGTAAGAAGGTTTTACTCTTGAAAGGCCTTCATTCCATGCAAGGGAAGAATATTCATTAATCATCCGGTTGGAAAGAAAATCGTTCTGTTTAAAAAAAACATATTCGTTTGAATCAAATTCTGCAAGTTTGGCACTTTTTACAAGGAAATAATTTTCTGTATGGGAAATAAATTCTGCCTCGGCATCGAAAGGCTGAGGGACATTTTCCGTTTTTACTGTGTAATAACGCTGGAATGAGCGAAAGATTTTTTCAAGATAAGTGGAATTTTCCATAATTTTTACCAAACTCTACCTTTTTATCTTACCACTACTTATTTTTATTGACAATAAAATTCTTCAGTATTTATAAAAAAAGGAGTATGTCTGACAAATCGATTTTCTGGTTTTATAGTTTTTGTCGGTTCCGTTTTTGAGCAAAGAGATTTTGTCTTAAAATCGGAGCAATTTTTTTGTTTATTACCGGAGGTTTTATGAAAAATCTTTATATGCTGTTTTAATGTGTGCTGCCGTATGTTTGCTTTTAAACTGTGGTTCTAAACCTACTTCTGCTTCTAAGCAGGCAGAAAAAGACGGTATTCCTGTATGGGTATATGGAGGCCGCAAAGACAATACGGGGTTGTATGCTGTAGGAGCAGGAAAACTTTCCAACGATATTACTTCAAGAAAAATGGCTGTTGCCCAGGCCAGGCTGGAACTTGCCCAGTCCGTTGAAGTTTCTGTTAAAGGCATTACCCAGACTCTTGTAGATGATCAGGGGGCTGAAGGTGACAGACAGTTTCTTGCAGCACTGTCGGAAAATGCCGCCCTTACTACAGAAGCAATTTTGAACGGTTCAGAACAGGCCGACATGTTTAAGGCCGGCGACGGAACAATTTATGTACTTATGTATCTGCCAAAAAGCACTTTTGTAACAGAACTTACAAAAAAGGCATCAACATTTAACAGAACATCGTCGGCAGCCTACACTGAAGAAAAAATGGCCGAAGCCTACGAAAAATATTTTTCAACAAACAAATAAAAGCCAGACTTCCTGTATTTGCGGCAAGGATTGTAAGGGCGCCGAAGGCGTTCAAAAAAGCATCAGTCATTCCGGCTGATGCTTTTTTGAATGGAGCGCTTGACGCGGAACCCTGGAAAGCCTGGTTTTGGCTGCTTTTCTTGAAGCCCTGCGAAAGAAAAACTGCCAAAAGCCGCCCATAATATTTTATTTGATTTCTACAGATTCAAAGCCCAGGGCATAAAGGAGATTTTCTGCGAGAAGTTTTGAGCGCATTTGTGCTTCTTCCAAAAGGCCTTTGTCTACCAGTTCCAGTTCTTTCTGACTTCGATTTTCGTTTATAAGGTCAAAAATTTCCTGTGTTGAAAAAGGAATAAAAACGCTTCTGCTTTCGTCAAAAACTTCCATTTCTGTAATTTCAGTGCCTAGTATTTCTGCTGGCGGAAGTTTTATTTCGGCGGATTTTTTTATTGTATTTACTTTTATTTCTGCAAGGGAAAGGTCGTTTATGCCTGCCCTTACTGTTCCTGAATATCGGATAATGCTGAAAGCTTTTGCCAGTCCTGCGATTCTTGTTTTTTTTATGGAAACGATTTCTGAATATCCATATTTAAGTACGCAAAGTTCCTGACAGTTTCTAAGCTGGGAGGAAATAAGGTTCTGTTTTTTTATTTCCGTAATGTTAATAAGTTTTTTTCCAAGAAAAACACCGGAAGATGCCAAAACAAGGAATATAGCGGCAAAGAAACAAATTTTTATAATAAATCTGTAAAAATGTCTGTTTTTACTTTTTGACACTTTTTCGTTTTTTGAAGGTGATGATGTACCTTCATTTTTTTTCCGGCTTTTTTTTTCGGTCATGCAACTTCTCCTGGCGG
>CAMAFU010000057.1 GCA_945833725.1 uncultured Treponema sp. | reverse complement strand
GTGGCGGCCTTTGGCCCACTTCCATGCCCTAGCGATTGTAGGAATTATAATCAGAATGTGATATACTCTCCTTCAAAAGACAGGTTTTCGGTAAAAACGCCCTGTGTTGGAGAAAACTGATGAAAAATAAATTTGCTGTTTTAATTTTTTTTATTTCGGCAGCCCTTTTTGCAACAGAAGAGAACTTTTTTTCCCTTAATTCCAGAATGAACAGGGAATTTGAAAACGGAAACTTCCCGAAGGCTGTGGAAATTGCCGATGAAATTCTTAAAATAAAAAATTTACCTGTTCTGAGGGAACACATTCTTCTTGTTAAAGGTGAAAGTCTTTTTAGAATGGGACTTTTTGACAGTGCAGAAAAAACTCTTTCTCTTTGGAATAAATCTCTTGGCCGCACAGTTGATGCCAAATCACTTTTTTTTCTTGCGCGGTGCAGATTTGAAAAAAGTATGTACGAAAGTGCCCTGTCTGATTTTTTAAATTGTGCCGGTTTGTTTCGGGATAGTGAATGGGAAAACTGCGATTATTTTTTTCCATATTCCGTTTATTATGCCGGTCTTTGTGCAGAAAAATGCGGAAAATTTGAGCTGGCCTGTTCATCCTTTGAATACACTGTAAACGAAAAAAACTTTTTTGCCCTGCCAGAATTGGAAACTGCTTCTCTAAAACTTTTGCAGTGCCTTTTGCAGACAGGGGAAACTGTTAAATGCGAAAAATACGGTGAATATTTTGTAAAACAGAAATTCTCCCCGGAAATTCATTCAAAAATCAGCCTTTGCTATGCCGAAGCACTGGAAAAAAACGGAAAAATTACCGAAAGCTATTCGCTTTACTGTTCACTTGCAGAAAATGCCGTTCCTTCTGTAAGAACTCTTGCCATGAAAAAGGCTTATGTTCTTTCCTCTGCCTATCAAGGCAAAATATTAGAAAAACCGGTGGAACTTCTGGAAAAGGTAAAAGGCAGCGGAGTTTTTCAGCCTGATTTTCTGGAAGAACTTTATGTACGGCTTGGAATTGACAGTTTTAACGAAAAAAACTTTATGGAAGCAAAAGAGTTTTTTTGTGAATCCCAGCGTTTTGATGCAAAAAATTACATGGTTCTGGCGGAACTTTATATTCAGGAATGTGATTTTATTATCGAAGGAAAAACAGTTAATGCCGCTTTAAAGGCTTTTTCTAATCTTTCAGCTTTTTCCGAAAGAAAAAATATTCACACTGAAAATCCCATGTACTTTAATTTGCAGGAAAAACTTTGCCGTTACAGCTGCTTAGGCGGAAAGTGGGAGGACTCTCTGGAAAGGGCGGATTTGTGCTTAAAAAACAATGTTCCAGTTAAAATTAAAGATAACTTTTTGTACTGGGGAGCCGTTTCTTCCTTCAATCTTGGAAAAATTGATGAAACCCGGTCGTTTCTGGAAAAAATTTCTACAGATGACAGTGATTTTACTGCATTAAGGGCAAAACTTTTTGGCAAAGAAGAAAAATACACAAAATCAGCAGAAGAATTCAGCAAAATCTATAATAACAAAACAGAAGAAGATATTCTTTTAGATTACGGCAGAACCCTTCTTAACGGAGAAATGTACTTGCAAGCCCTTTCTGTTCTTAAAGACTTTACAAAAGGAGAAGGTTCTTACTTAAAGGCTCTTGCTTACTTTAATATGCAGGATTGGGAAAATGCCGAAAAATCATTTTTGCGTTTTTTTAGCGAATCGCAGGAAACAGAAAAAAAATTTATAAATTACGGAAAATTTTATGCCGGATACAGTCAGTATCAGCAGGAAAAATATGCCCAGGCTCTTTCTAGCTTTAAAGATTTTTTAGATTCTGATTCCATTTCTGCTTTAACATGGAATGTCTGTATTGCTGCCAGCCGCTGTGCTGTGGCCTTAAACAAAAAAGAAGAAGCCTTTGATTTTGCAGAAAAAGCCCTTTCTTCATCAAAAAACAACGAAGAGAAAAGACAGAGTGTAATTCTTTATGCAGGAATTCTTTCGGATTTTGCAGAATATGACAGAGCTCTTCAGGTTTTAAAACCATACAAGGAAATCCGGGACGATTTTGGGTTCCAGTGCCTTTACATTTCTGCAGGTATTCTTGTTCAAAAAAAGGATTATGAAGGTGCCTGTATTCTGTACGAAAAACTTTCCGAAGAAAAAACGGCCGGTAAGCTGGCAGAGGAATCTGCCTACAGAGCATGCGAACTTTACTTTGAACAAGCCCTTTACGCAGAGGCCGCTTCAAAATTCGAAAAATACATAAAAAAATATCCGGCGGGTCTTTTTTATGACGATTCTGTTTACCGCCTTGGAGAATCCTGGAAATTCCTTGGCAGCAAAGATAAGGCAATTTTTTATTTTCAAATTGCTGCTCAAAAAAACAGAAAATCTCCGTACCGCTATGCGTCCAGCCGCAATCTTATTGAACTGTACAGAAGCATACAGGATTATGAAAAGGCTGTTTTAACGGCAGAAACTGTTCTTGAAGATTTTAAGGAAGAAGCCGAAAAAGATGGAATTCCTCTTGTAATTGCAGAACTTAACGGAATAAAAAATGGCGGCAAAGGTGAACTTTCCCTTCTTGAAGAAAAATTTGCCTTAAACGGCGGCGAAAATTCTTTTGAAGGAAGAATAACCGGAACTCAGCTTGCTTCCCTTTACAAACAGAACGAATTTTCCGAAAAAGCCATGGAAACAGCACTGAAAATCCTTGAAAAACAGGAAAAAATTGATGAAGAAGTTTCTATGGCAGGAAAAAATGCCCTTCTTGCTGCGGAAATTTACCGGGAAAATGGAAACAATTTGCAGGCATCTTCTTACTTTTTAAAGGCGTCAAAGTTTTTCAGGCAGGCAGGAGAAGATGAACAGGCCCAGCGGACTTTGTACGGTGCTGCAGAAAGTTTTGATGCAGCAGGGCTTAAAAAAGATGCCGCTTCGTCTGCTGAATTATTAAAAGAACTTTATCCTGATTCAAAATATGCTGAAGATGCAGAGGTGTTTATAAAATGAAAAAACTTTTTATTGCATTAACGGGGATGTTTATTTGTGCAGGAATTTTTGCCTCAGAAGAAAAAATTGAACTGCCCCAGGTTACTACAGAAGTTTCTGGAGATAAAATTACCGCCGGAAAAGAAGCCGTTCCCGACTACAGAAAAATAATTCCTCAATACGATGTAAAGAATTTTCCGCTGCCAGATGCAGGTGTAATGGAAGAACAGAAAATTCCATCGGAAGAAGAAAAAATTCTTGCCGGTCGAAAAAGCGTTTATGTTGATGGAAAAATCGGTGCCGGTTATAGACTTGATTTTTTGGCCGATATGTCAATAAAAGCTCCTTCAGAAAACTCTCCTTTTTCCCTGAATTTTTATCATGACGGTGGAGACGGTTTTACAGGCGGCAAAGGTGAAGAAGGCTTTTTTGAAAGTTTTACAAAAGTTCATGCCGTAAAAGAATTTTCATCTGAAAATAGCAGAAACAAAATTTCTGGTTTATTTGAAACAGAAAACAACGGATTTCAGATGATGTCCAAAGCATTTACAGAAAAAAAATCTCACTACGCCCAGGGAAACTGGCAGTACGACAGATTTTTTTCCAACGGAACTTTTTTAAAAATTTACGGCGATGGCGATTATTACAGCCGAAACGGTGTAAAAAACGGCTCTACCAGTTCTTTAAAACTATGGGAAGAAAGTGCTTCCTTGCTGGATTTTAATCCTGCTTTTACTTTTGGTCTAAAAAGAAGCAAAATGATTTTTTCTCTTAAAGGCGATTATAAAGGTTCACTTAACTTAACAGAGTCTTTTTCATCAAAGGCAACCCACCGAGGCGAAATTATTCTTGCATACGATTTGCTGGAAAGCGGATATTCCATTCACGCCGATGTTGCAGCCGCTGCAGGAAATGCTTTGGGAGAAAATCCCGTTATAGTTCCCTTTAATCTGGGATTTTCCTTTGACAGAATTGCCGGAAAAACAGGTCAGATTGTGTCGGGATACATTTATGGCGGCTGTAAATCCGAAAACAATACTGTAAGCAAAATAGAAAAAATTTATCCGTTTACAGCCTGTAGTTTTATTCCCGGCGAAACTTCGGACTGGTATGTAAAAACCGGTGCTTCTTTTGGATTTAATAATGCAGCATTTGGAGCAGAATGTGAATTTTTAACGACGGCCTATAAAAACGGTGTATACCGCCCTGTTTATACAGATGATTTTTTCTGCAATTCAGGATATTATTCTGCCGTTCAGGAAAACCGCAGGGAATTCAACACAAATGTGTCTGCATCCTTTTCAACAGACTTAGTAAGGATGAACTTTTTGTGGAATGCCTTCTGGCTTGATGTTCCAGTTTTGGAAGAAAAATTCAGCATTCAGGGAAATGTGGAATTTGGCCGCAAAAATTCAAAATGGCTGTGTGCTTTAAGCATAAAGCAAAATTTGGCAAAAAATGCAGACTTTGTACCGGAAATAAGCGGCGGCGGAGAAATAAAAATGAACAGTTCGTTCCGGTTGTCTTTAAGTGCAAAAGATGCAGTCAAACTGTTCAGCAATACTGGAAGAAAAATTTCCAGTTCAAAATATGTAAAAAAAAGCGGCGGAATATATCTGCTTTTAAAATTCACACTGTAAATTTTCAGCAATTTTGGGGGATTTATGTTCAGTTTATTAAAATCTGGCGGAATACTTATTATTCCAATAATTTTATGCGGTCTTGCAGCAACTTACATTATTATTGAGAGGTGCATTTACTTTTCATCAATGAAAAAGAAAAACCGGGCATTTTTATATTCTCTAAACGAAGCCCTTGCCCGAAAAGACTATTCTTTGTGCGAAGAATTGTGCTCCCAGACAGAAACGCCTTTTTCTAAAGTTGTTTTTACATCACTTAAAATGCGTAATCTGGACGAAAAACATCTGGAAGAAGTTGTGGAAGCCGAACTGGAAAGCGTTATTCCCGAACTTGAGCATTTTCTTACAATTCTTGGTACAATCGCTGGCATTTCAACTTTGCTGGGACTTTTTGGAACAGTTACAGGGAACATCAAGGCATTTGGTGTTCTTGGGGAAGGTGCTTCCATGGGAAACCCTGCCGTTTTGGCCGGTGCCATAGCCGAAGCCCTTGTTACAACAGCCGCCGGACTTTTTGTTGCCATTCCTTCAACAATATTTTCAAATTATTTTAACCGCCGCGTAAACAAAGAAATTGCCGCAATGGAAAAGGAAATTACAAAAATTCTCCTTAAAATTTCCGGGAGGATTTAAAAAATGAGGTTAAAACGAAGAAAAAGCCTGCTTACACCTGTAGATTTAACTCCCATGATAGATGTGGTTTTTCAGCTTATACTTTTTTTCCTTGTTTCAACAACATTTGCCGTTCTTCCAGCTATAAGCGTAAAACTCCCCGACAGCGAAACAGCCGTAAGCGAAGAAGTTTCTTCCATTACAGTAACTGTAACTGCCGGCGAAAAAATTTATTTTAACGACAGGGAAGTTTCCCTTAAAACTTTAGACAAGGCACTTTCAAAATACGATACAGCCGGAAAAACCAAAGAAGAAATCCCGGTAAATATAGAAGCCGACGAAAAAGTACCTAACGGCGTAATCGTAAAAATTTTTGATGTGCTCAGAAAAAACGGCTTTATTGCAGTAAATTTAAGGACGGCAGTTTGATGACTTTATCCCAGCGGAGAAAATTTGCTGCAGGAGGATTTACAGTTCTTCTGTGGTCAGTAATGTTTCTTTTATCACTTTTTATTTCTCCTTCTCAGAAAAACTACAAAACTGTGGAAATACGACTGGAATCTTACAAACCTTCTCCAGAAAAAGAAAGCCTTACAAAAACTGTAACGGAAAACTCCGCTGTAAAAGAAACTGTTCAAAAACCTGTTCCTGACATACAAAAAACCGAAACAACACCAGTAAAGCCAGCCCCGGCAAAACAAAGCCAGACACAGACAAACTCGACTCAAAAAACTACGCCGCCTGCACAAAAAAAAGAACCTTCTCAAAAAAGCGCACCTGCAAAACAGCAGCTTCAAAAAAGTGTAGAAGAACTTATGAATGAACAGCTGGCAAAAAAAACATCCCCAAAAAAAGAAATAAATTTCGACGAAATTGACTGGGAAGAATCCACATCCTCAAAAGAACAGACTTCTTCAAAAACCACTTCCTCATCACCTTTTAATGCGTTGGAGGGAACGGCAGGAACAGCAGAAACATCCGGTAAAAATTCAACTTCCCTTTCATCATCGTCGGACAGGGAAAATGCAGTGCAAAATGTTTCAGAAAATACCAGAAATGCCCTGAACGAAATTCTTAATGCAGAGTTTTCATCGCAATCTCAGTCCAATGTTTCTACAGTAGCATCTCTCCCATCTCAGGGATTAAAAAAAAGCTCATCCAGTAACATAAGCATGGTTATGGACAATCTTTCTGTAAGGGAACTTTTGGAGCCTTCAGAACCAGCAATAACACTTTCACCGGCAGCCGCAGCAACAGTGGACTCTTCAAAAAACTTAAGCATAAAATTCGTTGTTTCTTCCCAGGGAATCGTAAAAAAAACAACCATAGAAATTTCACCAAAATCCGCTGTTTCTGTTATAGTGCAGAACGAAATTGCCGCCGCCGTTTCAAAATGGCGTTTTTCTTCCGATACAACAGATGCCGCAGCAACATTTACATACAAAATCGTAAAAAATTAAAAATATTTTTTTGGGAGCATGCCAAAGGCACCAGGCTTTCCGTGGCTCCAGCTTTCGCTTCCGAACAACCTTTCAGGTTGTTTGCCTTCGGCACCACTACAATCCTTTGCGCAGGTATGTTGATTTTTGCAAAATATTCATATAAACTTCATTAAAGTACATAAAACAGATATTTTAGCGATGAGGCTTTTTTTGGTGTATTTTTAAGGGCCGTGTCGCGCTTTTAAGGGTACATTATGAATAATTTAACTCAGACCCCGGAAGACGGATTGTTCCTTTCTGATCAAAAGGCCATGGACAATACGGACAATGCCGGTATTAACGATCTTCCAGACGAAAAAGACGAAATTTCTTTTGCCGATTTAGGACTTAACGAAACTGTTCTTGATGCAATCGAAAAAAAAGGTTTTAAAACTCCTTCTCCCATACAAGTTCTTGCAATTCCCCGCCTTCTTAACGGAGACTCCAACCTTATTGCAAAAGCCCGCACAGGAACAGGAAAAACAGCAGCCTTTGGGCTTCCTATTGTTCAAAACATTCACGAAGAAAGCGATCATGTCCGTGCTCTTATTCTGGAACCTACAAGAGAACTGGCAATTCAAACTTGTACAGAAATGCAGTCCTTTTCTTCAGGAAAATTTCCTAGGGTTACAGTGCTTTATGGCGGTGCCTCCTATTCAACTCAAATAAAAGATTTAAGGCGTGGTACAGAAATAGTTGTTGGAACACCCGGTCGCATAAAAGATCATCTTGAACGGGGAACTCTTAATCTGGACAAAATCGACTACTTCATCCTTGATGAAGGGGACGAAATGCTCGATATGGGCTTTTTAGAAGACATTGAAACTATTTTTTCTCAGGCAAATCCAGACAGCCGCATACTTTTGTTCAGTGCCACAATGCCAAAGCAGATTTTACAAATTGCCGAAGAATTTTTAGGCGAATACGAAATATGCGAAGAAGAAGGTTTTGTGGAAGAACCACTCCTTATTGAACAAAAATACTGGTGCGTAACTGAAAGAGACAAAATCGAAGCTTTAGTTCGTTTAATCGACATGTCTCCCGATTTTTACGGCCTTGTATTTACAATGACAAAAAACGATGCCGACACTGTAAGCCGCCTTCTTGATGAAAGGGGATACGAGGCAGCAGCCCTTCACGGCGATATTCCTCAGGGTCAGAGAGAAAAAATCCTTTCCCGTTTTAGAAACAGAAAAACCCGCATTCTTGTGGCAACAGATGTGGCCGCCCGTGGAATCGACATTACAGGTTTAAGCCATGTAGTAAACTATTCCCTTCCTTTTGATACAGCAACTTATGTTCATCGTATAGGCCGAACAGGACGAGCCGGAACTTCTGGAATTGCCGTAACATTTGTTCGCCCGGATGAACGGCGCAAACTGGAATTCCTTCGAAAACGCCTTAGATACGCAGCAAAAGGCGAAATAAAAGAAGAATCAGTTCCATCAGTTCAGCAGGTTCTGGAAATAAAGCGAAAAACCATCGTAAATAACTTAAAGTCCGCACTGGGAATAATTCCTGCCGTTTCAAAACAACAGGAAAATGCTTCAAGCGAAGTAGAAAAAAATTCTTTTGAAAATGAAGAAGTTATTCCTCTCGAAGAAAATTCTTCTGCAGAAGAAATTCAGACTTCTCCAGATTCTTCAACATCCTCATTCCGTCCTGCACCGGAACTGTACAGAAAAATTGCTATGGAACTTACAGAAAACCTTGATCCTGTAGAAGTTTTAGCCTCTGTACTTCAGTCTGAATACGGAAAATCTTTGGACGAAAGCCATTACGGTCACATAATGACTCAAAAATCCGGCAAAGCAGATCCGAATCAAAAACGGATTTATGTTCAGCTTGGAAGACGGGACGGTTATAATGCAAAGGCCATTGCCGAATATTTCAGCGACCTTCTTCATATTCCAGGAAGAATGGTAGATAGAATCGAAGTCTGCCAGAATTTCTCTCTTTTAACCCTTCCTTCATCAAATGCTTTACGGGCTCTGGAACTTTCAAAAAGCCGCACAAACATACCGCACATGCATCTTGATTCAAAAGAAGAAGGAAA
>CAMAFU010000056.1 GCA_945833725.1 uncultured Treponema sp. | reverse complement strand
CTGTAAAAAAACTCTTTGACTTATAGGATGAATTTTCAAAAGCGGCTTTTTCAAGTTCAATTCCCAGCTGTCCCATAGGAGATGCCATATCAGACATATACTCCTGAGAAGCAAGTTTTAAGGCTTTATCAAAATCTTCCTGAAGAAAAAGAGGATTAAGAATTCCGTCGGCAAATAAATCAAGCACAGTGTCAAAATCTTTCCGCAGACATTTAAAACCCAGCACAGAATAATCCCTGTCTGCATGACTGCTTATGGAAAAAGAATTTTCATATTTGATTTTTTGAATTTCATCGAAAGAATATTTTTTGCTTCCCTGAAGACACAAATCCAATGTTAAACTTTCTATGCCGGATTTTTCCGAATCAACTAAAGGCGTTCCTCCTTCAAAAATCATTCTTAAAACAACTATGTCACTGTTTTCCGTTTTTCTTACGATTACAGGAATATTATTGGACAAAGTATATGCAGAAATTTTCTGGACATTGGAAAGATAGTAGGCATCCTGCTCCACATTTTTTGTAGTTGAACAGGAAACAAAAATCAACAGAAGGAATAAACAAAAGCTTGCCTTCCGCCCTGCTCCTTTTGTATTAAACTTATTTTTTTCAGCGTCAAACATGTTTTTTTCCATAGATTATCCTCCTTTTTAAAAGAATAAAGTTATTCATTCCACCAGCGGCAGTTTTTTTCATCCAGAATTTCCCAGCTGCCGTTTGTAAAGTCTTGTTCCCATTTTTTGTATACTTCAGGATTTACAAGAAGAATTGCAGTGCCATTAGACTTTTTTAAGTATTTTTCCACAACAGCACAAATATCTTCATCTTTAATTTTTGCAGTATTTTCGCTGTAGTTAAAAAAATAATCTTCTCCAGCACTTGCCCAGCAGGAAGACAGCAAATTAAGACATGCTGATGGTGTTTCCAGACTAAAAACTGCATTATCTTCCTGAAGTTTCATAATTTTTGAAATGTCATCGCTGCCATATCCATTTTCTTCGGCATTTGTTATATCTGCCATTGAATCCGCACATTCGTTAAGCCAAAAATCAAGAAGGGAATCGGTACGCAAAACAGGAGAAGAATCATCATTTTCCATTACAGCACACAGGCTTATAAGACCAGAAGATCGGGCCATGCTGTAACCGGCGGCAATGTACTGTGCATCAGGAATGTTAAATTCTTTTTTTCCAAGGCACATCTGCGTAAAGGAATTTTCCGGATTATCCATTAACCACGACCACAACTCTGCCCCGTAAATATCCATGCCGTCAGACTGGGCATCAGGCCCGCGAACAGTATAAATTAGTTTTGAAAATTCGCCGGAAATTGAATCATGAGGAAATACAATTTTTTTTATTGATTCTAAAGGTGCCTTTGATGGAGAAACTGTTTCATTTTTTAAATTACCAGAAGGATTTTTCCATCCGCCAAAAATTCTTTTTACAAGAGAATACACTTTGTCAGCCTTTACATCTCCGCCAACAAAAACTGCCGAATTGGAAGGAATGTAATAATTGTCTTTAATGAATTTTAAATCTTCTAAAGTGGCATTTTTTATTGTGTCCGGGGAGCCGGAAGGATCAAGTTTCCATGGAGATTGAGGAAAAAGTTCCTTTGCGTTTTTTGCAAAAAGAATTCTGTTCGGTTCGGTAAGTCCTCCTTCAATTTCCGAAACTACAACTTTCTTTTCGTTTTCAAATTCTTTTTCGTCTAAAAGAGGAAATCTTACGGCATAAGACCAAAACTCAAGTCCTCTTTTTAACAGATTTGAAGGAACCGTAAAATAATAGTTCACCCTGTCGATTCCAGTAGAGCCGTTCCAAGAAGCAACACCAAGGCTGTTCATTTCCTGAGTTACTTCCTTCTGGGTTTTGAATTTTTTATTTCCTTTGAACATCATATGTTCATAAAGGTGAAATAAACCGGCATTTTCCTTAGTTTGATGAATTCCTCCGCACTTAACGGCAATTTCTATGTAAGCCAAAGGAGCCGAATCATCTTCCAGCACAAAAAGTTCCAGTCCGTTGTTCAGGGTAAATTCATAAAGATTGGGAACTGTCGTTTTTTCTGCAAAAGAAAAAGTTCCTGCAAAAATCAGGAGCAAAAAGAGATTTAATGATTTTATAAATGATCTGCTGCTCATGGCAAATTAACAATCGAAAAGGTAAAAAGGTAACAGAAAGAGCTGCCATAAACACGACAGCCCTTTTTATTTTTATTGATTCAGTGCACTTACAACAGCAGCAACACCAGCCCGGCCGACATTACTGGACTTTCCTACACCCCATTTTATGCTTCCGTCTTCTTTTGTAATCTGAACATAAGCTATGGCGTGAGTATCACTTCCCTGACCTACAGAATGTTCGTGGAAAGCCGTAATATTAAAGGCAGGAACAGAAGTTTCCCTTAAAGCGGCAACAAAACTGTCAAGCGGTCCGTTTCCGTTTCCACCGATTATAAACTGATTTTCCATGTATCTTATAACGCCTCGTACAGCAACTGTTTCTTCCTTGTCTTTGTTTTCCATCTGACTGGAAGAAAGATCCAGAACTTCAAGGATTTTTCTGTTAAAGAGCCATTTTTCCTCAAACAGTTTAAGGATTTCTTCCGGCTGAAGTTCACGCTGGGCTTTATCGCTTTCGGATTTTATAAGTTCCCCGACAGCAGGCTGCATTGCCTTTGGAATTGCATAGCCATAATTGTGTTCCAGAATAAAACTTGCCCCGCCCTTTCCTGACTGGGAATTTATTCTGATTATTCCTTCGTATTTTCTGCCGATATCTTTAGGGTCAATAAGAAGATACGGTACATCCCAGACAGAATCTTCGCTCATTTTGCTTCGGGCAGCAAGGCCTTTTGCAATGGCATCCTGATGACCGCCAGACAAAGCTGTGTATGCAAGACCACCAGCGTAAGGAGTGCGCGGAGGAATGTCCATTTTTGTGTATTCCTGATAAGCATCGGCAATTTCCGGCAAATCAGAAAAATCAAGTTTTGGATCAATGCCTTCGGAGAACATGTTAAGGGCTACAGTTACAATATCAAGATTGCCTGTGCGCTCCCCGTTTCCAAAAAGGCATCCTTCAACCCGGTCTGCCCCTGCCATTAAAGCAAGTTCACATTCAGCAACACCTGTTCCCCTGTCATTATGACAATGAGTGGAAATAATTACATTTTCCCGGTCTGAAATATGTTCTGCAAAATATTCTATGGAGTCGGCATAAACATTTGGAGTATAGCACTCAACTGTCGTTGGAAGATTAAAAATTATCTTGTTTTCTGCACTTGTGCCCCACTCTTTTTTTACGGCTTCACAAATTTCTATGGCATAATCCAGTTCTGTCATGGAAAAACTTTCCGGGCTGTATTCAAGGCGGATTTTTTTCTTTTCATCGTCGCTTAAATCCTTCATACATTCTTTTATACACTTTACGCCTTCAACTGCAATTCCAATAATTTCTTCTTTAGATTTGTTGAAAGTATATTTTCTCTGGGCAGGAGATGTTGAATTGTAAATGTGAAATATAACGGAAGGAGCACCTTTTATAGCTTCCATTGTTCTTCTTATAAGGTGTTCCCGAGCCTGACACAAAACCTGTATTGTAACATCTTCCGGAATGTGATTTTCTTCGATAAGGCGGCGGCAAAAATCAAATTCCGTGTCGCTGGCAGAAGGAAAACATATTTCAATTTCCTTAAAGCCGATTTTTACCAGAAGATCAAAATAGGCAAGTTTTGTTTCTATTCCCATAGGATCAATCAATGCCTGATTACCATCCCTTAAATCAACGGAACACCACACTGGTGCCTTTGTAATTCTGTTATCCGGCCACTTTCTTTTTGATGGAACCGGCTGCACTACTGGTCTGTACTTTGATGGATTCATAAATACCTCACATAAACACGAATTAAAAGTAAAAGCTGGGGCATGACTTACATACCTGAATTTTGCGTTTTTACAGGCTTGAAATAAGCCTGCCGCAAAAAAAAGACCTGCCGCCTAGAAGCAACAGGTCTGTCATTTAAACATAAAACACACTACCCTATTACCTTTAGGCCTTTAAGAGAAGTCTTTAGAAGTAGAAGAAGTGTGTATTTCATGTTCAACATTATGAAACTTTCATAAAAAAAAAGCAAGGGAATTTACATTGCTTAGTTTTGCTTTTCAATGTATTCAACAACAAGCTGTCCCATTTTCTTTGTTCCTACCAGTTTTCCAGAAGATTTAACTTCTTCAATCTGGCTTCCGGCAATGTCTCCAGTTCTCCAGCCGTCATCAAGAACTGCATCTACAGCTTTTTCAATGGCACTTGCTTCATTTTCCAGTTTGAAACTGTATCTTAAAAGCATGGCTGCAGAAAGAATTGTAGCCAGAGGGTTTGCCAGGTCTTTTCCAGCAATGTCCGGAGCAGAACCGTGAATAGGTTCATAAAGGCCAGGACCTGTTCCGTCCCCTAAAGAAGCAGAGGCAAGCATTCCTATAGAACCTGTAATCTGGCTTGCTTCGTCTGAAAGAATATCGCCGAACATATTTGAAGTGGCAATTACATCAAACTGGCGGGGATTTCTTACCATCTGCATTGAAGCGTTGTCGATATAAAGGAACGAAAGTTCAACTTCCGGGTATTCCTTTTTAATGTCCTGGGCAACACGGCGCCAAAGCTGGCTGGAATTAAGGATATTTGCCTTATCCACAACACAAAGCCTTTTCTGTCTGTTCATGGCATATTCAAAACCCATGCGGACAATTCTTTCAATTTCTGGGCGTGTATATTTTTCTGTATCCCAGGCAGTATTCATGTCTTCGGAAGTTCCCCTTTCACCAAAATAAATGCCGCCTGTTAATTCCCGAACAATAAGAATATCAAGACCGTCTCCTACAATTTCGTCTTTAAGAGGACAGGCATCTTTAAGCTGACGGAACATAACGGCTGGACGGAGGTTTGCATAAACTTTCATTCCTCCCCTAAGACCAAGAAGAGCCTTTTCCGGGCGGATCTCTGACGGAAGATTATCCCATTTTGGACCGCCTACAGCACCAAGGAGTACAGCATCTGAACCAAGACAAATATTCAGCTGTTCTTCAGGAAGAGGATGACCGAATTTATCGATGGCACATCCACCGGCAAGAACATTTTTATAGTTCCATTTGTGACCGAATTTTTTTGCTACAGCATCCAGAACATTTACAGCTTCTGCAACAACATCAGGTCCAATACCATCACCAGGAATTAATGCAATTGTTTTTTCCATAAGGATTTAACCTCCAATATTTAAAGGATAATTTTTTTCCTTTAGTATTATTAAAATTATTAAGTTATGCTTAAAATATACATATTATTGCAATTCAATTCAAGTCGGAGTTTCTGCTTGTCGGAGTTTCTGCTGTTCTTTTACCCTGGCAAGCTCCATACCTTACATTGAAACAAACATAAAAAATCCTGTATAATCACATTATGAATGAACTTTTAAACATACAAAACCTTTGTGTAAGCATAGAAAAAAAGCAGGTTCTCCAGAACATAAACCTTCAGGTAAATTCCGGAGAAACTCATGTCCTTATGGGACCTAACGGAGCCGGAAAATCAACTTTGGGCTATACAATAATGGGAAATCCCCGCTACAGCATTACAGACGGAAAGATTTTTTTTGACGGCGAAGACATTACTTCCCTTTCAGCCGAAAAACGCGCCGCAAAAGGAATATTTCTTTCATTTCAAACACCTTTGGAAATTCCTGGAATAAGTCTGGAAAATTTCATACGGAATGCACTTCAAGCCCGCTCCGAAAAAAGAATCAACCTTTTTCAGTTCCAGAAACAGCTTAAACAGGCAATGGAATTCCTTCAAATGGACGAAAGTTATGCCCGGCGAGACCTTAATGTAGGTTTTTCTGGTGGAGAGCGTAAAAAAAGCGAAATTCTCCAGCTTCTGATGCTCAATCCAAAACTGGCCATTTTAGACGAAACAGATTCCGGTCTTGATGTTGATGCAGTCCGCACAGTTTCAAAAGGAATTCAGGCTTTTCAGCAGCAGGCAAACGGAGCGTTAATAATTATAACCCACTCCACAAAAATACTTGAAAACCTTAAAACCGACAAAACTCATGTTCTCGTAAAAGGTAAAATTGTAAAAGATGGCGACGGACAGCTTGTAGAAAAGCTCAATAAAGAAGGTTTTGAAGCCTTTGTTTCATAATTTATTTTTTATAAAGGGGCGCCTGCCCCTGGCTTCAGAGCCGGCGGCTCTTTCGCCACCCCCTCTCCTAGGGGTTCCCCCTAAAACCCCGTCACTTATAAAAATGTTAATGTTCCGTCAATAAAAGGAAAGAACAATGGAAAAAACAGAAAAAGATAAAATCGAAGAAATATCCTCCTCACCATACGACTTCCGCTACGAAGAAAAAGGCTTTTACAGAAACAGTACAGGTCTTACAAAAGAAATTGTAGAACAGCTTTCAAAAGATAAAAACGATCCGGAATGGATGAGGCAGTTCCGCCTTAAATCGCTGGAACTTTACGAAAATCTTAAAATGCCGGAATGGGGGCCAGACATTTCAGGACTTAACATCGACGAAATTGCAACCTATGTAAGGCCCAATACAAAAATGCAGGGCAAATGGGAAGATGTTCCCGAAGACATAAAAGACACCTTCGAAAAGCTGGGCATTCCTGAAGCAGAACGCACTTCTCTGGCTGGTGTAGGTGCCCAGTACGATTCAGAGCTTGTTTACCACAACCTTCAGGAAGAAGTTGCAAAACAGGGCGTTGTATATACAGATTTTGAAAGTTCCTTAACAGGGCCTTATGCAAATATGGTAAAAGAACACTTCATGCAGCTTGTTAAACCTAATGACCATAAATTTGCAGCTCTCCACGGAGCTGTATGGTCTGGCGGAAGTTTTGTATATGTGCCAAAAGGCGTAAAAGTCAACATTCCCCTGCAATCGTATTTCCGCCTGAATGCAAAAGGAGCCGGTCAGTTTGAACACACCCTTATTATCGTAGATGAAGGTGCTGACCTTCACTTTATAGAAGGCTGTTCTGCACCAAAATACAATGTGGCAAACCTCCACGCAGGATGCGTAGAACTTTATGTAAAAAAAGGTGCCAGACTCCGCTATTCAACTGTAGAAAACTGGTCAAAAAATATGTACAACCTGAACACAAAAAGGGCCCAGGTCGAAGAAAACGGCAGCATAGAATGGGTTTCCGGCAGTTTTGGAAGTCACATAAGTTATCTTTATCCTCAAAGCGACCTTATAGGTTATGGTGCCAGGGCAGAATTTACAGGAGTTACTTTTGCCGGTGAAGGTCAGAACCTTGATACGGGAGCAAAAATGGTTCATCTTGCACCAAATACTTCTTCTGTAATGACAACTAAATCACTTTCAAAGTCTGGAGGAATTTCCACTTTCAGAAGTGCCGTCTATATTTCAAATAAAGCATCAAATTCCAAAGCCAGCGTTTCCTGCGAAAGCCTTATGCTGGACAATATATCCCGTTCCGATACAATTCCTGCTATTGATGTTCACACAGACAACTGCGACATAGGTCATGAAGCAAAAATAGGGCGCATTTCTTCCGATGCAATATTTTACCTTATGAGCCGCGGCATAAAGGAAGAAGACGCAAGAACAATGATTGTCAGCGGTTTTGCAAATCCTGTATCAAAAGAACTTCCTCTTGAATATGCCGTAGAGATGAACAATCTTATCCGTCTGGAAATGAAAGGTGGTCTTTAATGAAAAACATAAAATTAGATTCAATAAATAAAATTCCCGCATCTACATGGAGCTGGCTTAAAATAAACAGGGCATCACTGGAAACGGCAGTAAATTCAGAACTTACCGACTGCCTTAAAATTACCGAAAGTACAAGCGGCATAAAAATCTACCGGGGAACAGATTCTTCCTGTTCAGAAACGGCCGTACTGGAAAAATCCCTTCCGCCTATGGAAACACCTTCAACAAAAACTGTTACAGATTTTTTAAACTCAGACTTAAAATTCACCACGGCAATTATAACAGAAGAAAAATCTCCTCAAAAAATCGTAATGGAATTCAACCAGAAAGATAACCAGAATTATTCCGGCAGGGAAATCATAATTGCAGAAGAAGGAACAGACCTTACGCTTATAATGATTTTTTCTTCCATGCCCTATGATTCAACTTTTTGCACAACACAGACAAAAATATGGGCAAAAAAAGGAGCAAAAGTTCACCTTGTAAAAGTCCAGCTTTTCGGTCAAAAATCAATTCATCTGGATGATTCCGTTTTTTTTGCAGAAGATGAGTCTTCTATAAAAATGACCCAAATTGAACTGGGAGGCGAAAAAACTTTTACAGGCGTTACATCTTTCCTTTCCGGGGAAAGTTCTGCTTTTTTACTGAATACAGCGTATATTGCACAAAAAAAACAGATTCTTGACATAAACCAGAATGTTATAATGAATGGAAAAAACACAAATACAGCCATTAAAGTAAACGGCGTCTTAAAAGATCATGCCATAAAAACATATCGGGGAACAATTGATTTTCAAAGAGGCTGTGCCGGTGCCAAAGGAGACGAGCAGGAAGAAACGCTTCTGCTTTCACCTCAGAGCATAAATAAATCCATTCCTGTTATTCTGTGCGACGAAGAAGATGTAGAAGGAACCCACGGTTCAACATGCGGAAAATTAGGTTCAGATGAACTTTTTTATTTTCAGTCAAGAGGAATTACAGAAAACGATGCAGAAAAAATCATGACAAAGGCAAAAATTCTTGGAACGGCTTCAGAAATTCCAAGTTTGCAGATTCAGGAGAAAATTGCATCCTTCATTGAGTAAATGAATTTCCCCTTTCATATTCAAATTTTATTTTTCAAGTTTAATTG
>CAMAFU010000055.1 GCA_945833725.1 uncultured Treponema sp. | reverse complement strand
GTTTCCTGTTTTTCGTCTCCGCGGTCTTTCCATTCTTCGCTGAATTTTTTTGCTGTGATTTGCTGTTCTGTTTGTGTCATGATTGTTTATTTTAGCATAAAAATTGAAATGTTTTGGAATAAATGTGATGGGCAGGGGAATCCCCGTTAGACTATGGAGCCCCGAAGTTGCCGAAGGCAATGACCGTTAGGGAAGGGCGGAACAGTCGACCTGACCGCAAGGGAAGGGAACGGCCTGTTTATTAAAAAAAATTATTATGTTGATTATTTTGGCTGTCTTTTATATATTTTTAATGTATGGACGATTATCCCTCGAGTAATTTAATTTTTCTTTTTATTGTGGCTGCTGTTTGCGTTATGCTTTCAGCTTTGTTTTCGGCTTCTGAAAGTGCTTTTCTTGGTTTAAATAAACTCCGTGTTCATTTTCTAAAGGAAAAAGGTCATAAGCGGGCTGCCAGAGCGGCTAAACTTCTTGAAAAAAAAGAAGAAATGCTGAACATGATTCTTGTTGGCAACGAAATTGTAAACATTGCCCTTTCTGTTGTGCTTACTTCCATTTTTTTTAAGCTGGTGGGGGATGCCGGTTTGGGGATTGCTACTTTAATTTCTACTGTGGCCCTTTTAATTTTCGGTGAAATTACCCCTAAAAGCCTTACTACTAAATTTCCTGAGAAATTTGCCTTTGCTTTAAGCGGTTTTGTTTATTTTTTCTTTATTATTTTAAGGCCTTTTGTTTTTTTCTTTACTTCGATTTCCCGTTTTTTGCTTAGGATTTTCGGAATAAAATCTAAAAAGAAGAAAGTTTCCTTTACCGAAGAAGAAATCAAGAATTTTATTGATGTTGGCGGTGAAGAAGGTGTTTTGGAATCCGGCGAAAAAGATATGATGAACCGGGTTTTTAAATTTACCGATTTGAATGCAACGGATATTATGGTTCCCCGGCTTGATGTAATAGGCATTCCGCTTAATGCTTCTTACAGGGATATTGTTCAGCTTTCTGAACGAACAAGAATAAGCCGTTTTCCTGTGTACGATAACGATGACATTGATAATATTGTTGGTGTTCTGTATGTAAAAGACCTTCTTTTTTACAGAGGGCAGAGGCAGGATTTTTCTGTTAAATCTATAATGAAAACTCCGATTTTTATTCCCGGAACAATGAAAATGACTTCAATTCAGGAAAAGCTTAGGGAAAACAAGCAGAGTTTTGCTGTTGTAATTGATGAATATTCTGGTACAGACGGAATTCTTACAACTGAAGATATTGAACGGGAAATTTTCGGTGCCATTGCTGATGATTTTCAAAAGGAAGGAAAAGCTACTTCTATTCACATTAAAAATCCTGAAAATACTATGCTTGATGGAAGTGCCAGGCTTATTGATCTGGAAGATGAACTTCACATTAAACTTGAGTCCCACGGAAATGAAACGATTGCCGGGTATATTCTTGAAAAACTTGGTCATATTCCTGTTTCCGGGGAATTTGTTGAAGCAGGGGATTTTAGGTTTGAAGTAATAAAAATGGATGAACGGCGGATTGAATCTGTTCACTGTACAAAAATTACGGAGGACGAATAATGAATATTTTTCTTGAAATTATTCTTCCTGTTGTGGGGATTTTTGTTCTTGTGGCGGTAGTAGGTTTTTTTGCTTCTTCGGAAACGGCTTTTCTTTCTATTACAAAAGTTATGCTTCATCAGATGCTGAAAAAAGACGGTGGCAAAAAAAATTCGCCGGCAAAGAAAATTCAAAAACTTAAGCAGGATACGGATAAACTTCTTTCGCTTATTTTAATTGGCATTAACTTTGTTACTTCGCTGGCTTCTGCTTTGGCGGCGGCTGTGGCAATTAAAATTTTTGGTGATGCCGGTTCTGCGTATGCAACTTTGGCAATTTCCTTTGTGCTTATTATTTTTGGAGAAATTATACCGAAAACTGTTGCGGCGGCGTATCCTTTTCAGTTGGCAGGTCTTTTTGCAGGGCCTCTTTCTTTGCTGCAGAAAATATTTTTTCCGTTGGTGTGGTTTTTTTCTAAAATAACTTCTGGAATAACAATGTTTTTTTCTTCTCTTATTCCTGCCGAAAAACAGTCTATTACGGAAGAAGAACTTAAATCTCTTATTGCTGTAGGCGAAAACGAAGGCACTTTGGAAACAAGTGAAAAAAAACTTCTTTACAAGATTTTTAAATTTACTGATTTAAAAGTTCACGACATTATGCGCCATAAAAGTCATGTGCATTTTGTGCCGGAAGATGCGGATTACGACAGAATTGCCCGTATATTTGCGGAAACCGGTTACAGCAGGCTTCCTGTATGCAGGGATTCTTTTGAAAATGTACTTGGGGTGCTTTACTATAAAAATGTGCTTATTGCCGGACGAATTCAGAAAAATAATTCCCGTCTGGCTGTAAAATGTATGAGGCCGGCTCTTTTTATTCCTGAAACTTTAACGGCTACGGAACTTCTTCAGAAATTTAGAAGTGAAAATGTTAATTTTGCGGTAGCTGTTGACGAAAACGGTTCCAATATTGGAATTGTAACTATGGACGATATTATGAGGGCTGTTTTTGGACACAGTGTGCATGGGGAGCAGGCTGAAATTCCGCCGGAAACCCGCATTGTTCCTGCAACTTCAAAAGAATTTATTGTTCCCGGCGATATGCGGATTGATGATGTGAATGAGCTTTTAAATCTTGAAATGGTAAGCGATGAATACGACACGCTGGCCGGCTGGCTTTTGGAGCAGTTTGACGACTTGCCAGAAACTGGTGATCATATAAAACGGGACAATGTTCTTTATAAAATCGAAAAACGGGAAAAAAGGCAGATAAAATCCGTAAGAATTTCTTTTCCGTAAATTATCTGCCGTTTTAAAGTGTGTGGCTGCTATTTTTTTGCAATTTCGCTGATTATGGCAGCCGTAGTTTCTATTCCTGCGGTGGAACTGTTAATCATAATGTCGTAGTTTTTTCTGTCGCCCCAGGTGTTTTCTGTAAATGTGTTGTAGTGGTTTGCCCGGCGTTTGTCTATTTGAAGAATTGTTTTTTTTGCGGCGGATTCTGTTTCTTTGTATAACTCTTCGATTCTTTTGAGTTTTTCTTCTATTTCGCCGTAGATAAATACATTAAGGACTGTTTTTTTGTCGATTTCGTCGCTGGTTGAAAGAATATAGTCGGCACATCGTCCTACTATTACGGCATTGCCTTTTTTTGCTATGTTGAGGATTGTTTTTCGTTCGGCATTAAAAACCTGATCTGCCAGAGGAAGAATCTGGCTGCCGTTTATGGATTGGGGCGTGTTTGCCGCAGTGCCTGAATAGCTTGTGCCTAAAAGAAGATTGTACAAAAAACCGGAAGACAGGTTTTGTTCTGTTTTTTTAATGAACTCCGGGGAAAGTCCGCTTTCTTGAGCTGCCATATCGATAATTTCTTTGTCGAAAAATTCATAGCCTAGGGATTCTGCTACTTTTTTGCCGATTAATCTTCCGCCGGAACCATATTCCCTGCTTATTGTAATTATTGATTTCATTTTTTGCCTCCAAGTTTATTTGAGGATTTTATTTTATCATAAAAAAAAGTGAGTCGTAAGTTTTTTTTGCGGTAATTTTTTTTAGAATTATTGAAAAACATACTTGCAGGAAACGGAAAAATTGTAAAACTTGGCTGTAGCTCCGCCTTTAGCAGAGTTGTTTTTCGAATAATATTTTTCGCTTGCGTTTTTGTCGTATACGCTGCCTGTTATAAGGTTAAGTTTTGTAAAATCAAAATCAAAATTAAGGGCAAAACAGTCCGTAAAAAAATATCCGGCTTTGGAAGAAATGTTGAATTCTCGGAAATAGCCCTGACATATATCAACATAATCGGTGCTTGTTAAAAGATGATTGTCCAGGTTGAAAGTGTAGCTAAAAGGGGCAATTTTAAATCCCAGAGAAAGAAAAAGTGGTTTATAGCCTGTGTATTTTCCGTTAAAAGTGTAGGAAAAATCTGTGCCGATAAAAACAGATACGGCTTCCCGCATGTAATTTATTACCGCTTCGGAATATGTTCCTGTTGAAACATAACTTTTGTTTTCTGAATTGTACGGGTAGTAATAGCCTTTTTCTGAGTCTACTTCTATATATTTTCCATAAAAGTACTGGCCGTTTACTCCAGAAAATTGCGTTTTTGCATAATTAAGGGAAAAACTCGGAGAAATTTTGAAGGAAGATATTATGTTGAAAGACCAGCCTGCCTCTGCATTAAAACAAAAATCGTAATTCTGATGATTTTCGTGTTCAGAAAAAGAGGTTTTGTAATTAAGTTGAGGGGAAGTTGTTTTTTCTACATTCAACCAGTCGGAGTCGGTAAGTGTTCCGCAATTTGAAGGAAAGCCTGCGGTAAATTTAAGGTTGAGGAAAAAATCTTTAATTGTAATGCCGCTTTTAATTCCTGCAGAAAAGGAAGATGTAATTCCCCAGTCCAAATAACTTAACAGTTTTGTGTCGTAATTGCTTTTTTCGGTAAATACCCATTCACCCATATTGCCGTTTTTTATTTCGAAAACAGGTGATACAGAAAGAGTAAAAAACGGTTTTTCTTCCTTATTTGATTTATTTGCACTGCCACCGAAAACTAAAAAATTACAGGAGATAATTAGAAAAATAAATGCAGAAACTTTTTTTAACACAACAGTCTTCAAACCTATTTTAGCGGATCTACATTAAAAATGTTTGCCAGCTGTTTTCGTGCAGCGTCCATGTCTTTTTGGTAAGGAGCCGTAAAAGTTACTTTTTCGCCGGAAACTGGATGAGTTACTGTAAGCTTCCAGGCGTGAAGGGCAAGACGGGAAAGAAGAGGTCGTTCTGTTTCTGGATCTCCGTTCCACCGTTTTTTTACATCGCTGAGCCGCAAAGGCTTCTGGTTGCCGGAATACAAAGGGTCGCAGAGAATGTTTAGTCCAATGGAGTGAAGGTGAGCACGAATTTGATGAGTTCTTCCTGTTTTGGGGCGGGCTTCCAGCCAGCTGTACGGACCGCAGCTGCCTATAAGGGTAAAGTCGGTAACGGAAGGTTTGCCGAAGCGGGAATTTACAACAGTCCGGTGTCTTGCATCTCCATCTGCAAGAAGTTTTGATTCTATGCGCTGGGTTTTCCATAAAGGATGACCATGAACAAGGCAGTGATATATTTTTTCGACCTGCCGTTCTTCGAACTGCATTGAAAGGCTACGGTGAGCTTCGGCATTTTTTGCGTATATAACGCAGCCAGAAGTGTCTTTGTCTATTCTGTGTACGGCAAAAAGCCTGCCGAATTCTTTTTCCGCAAGTAAATCTAGTCGCGGAGCCTCGGCATCGTACCGGTCCTGAGCAACAAGAAGCCCGGAGCGTTTGTTAAGCACTAAAATGTCGTTGTCTTCGAAAAGCAGTGTATAGTCAGATGTTGATTTCATGAAAATTATTATAACATAAAATGAATTTTTTTTGTGTATGGTAAGTGAATTATAAATTTACGGGAAAAATTGGGCGGAGGCGGTTTTGCACAGAACAGTCGCGACTGGGAGCGGAAGTTTTAAATTGTTTTTGCCTTAATTTTTTTTGTGCATGGTAAGTGAATTATAAATTTAAAAAAGAAAATTGAGCGGAGGGAGCGAATGGTCAGGGCAAAAACACCCTGATTGTGGATGGTGCGAAAGCACCATTTATATAAATTCCCAAGCCACAATCAGCGTGTAGTGCTAATAGCACGGTTTTGCACTGAACAGTCGCGACCGTAAGCCCTGTTTTACATTATTTTTTATAATGGGATTGCCTGAAGCTTTTCGGTGTTTCAAATTGACAAAAAATTGAATTTTGTCATAATAATATTAAAGGCAAAACAAAGTTTTATGCGACAAGGATTGTAAGGGCAGGCTTTGCCTGTTCGTAAGCAGCTTTGCTGCGTCGAATGGAGCGGCAGCGGAACCCTGAAAAGCCTGATTTTTGCGATAAAATCGCAAAAAGTCGCCCTAATCCCTTAAAAAAAAAGGTTTTTGGAAAATTATTTTATAGGAGTTTAAAGTTATGGCTGTAATTAAACCAATGATTCGTTCAAACATTTGTATCAACGCTCACCCGATTGGATGCGCTCAGGATACAAGAAATCAGATTGCTTATGTTTTAAAACAGAAGGCAGAAAAAGGAATAAAATCGGCAAAGGAAGGCGGTTATGCTCCAAAAAGCGTGCTTGTTTTAGGTTGCTCTACAGGTTATGGTCTTGCCAGCAGAATTGCCGCTGCTTTCGAATTTGGTGCTGACACAATCGGAGTTTCGTTTGAAAAAGAAGCAACAGAAACAAAAGCAGGTACACCGGGCTGGTACAACAACCTTACTTTTGACACAGAAGCAAAAAAAGCAGGATTAAAATCTGTTACTTTCAATATGGACGCTTTTTCTGATGAATGTCGTAAGGCAGTTATTGATGAAGCAAAAAAACTTGGTATGAAATTTGACCTTGTTGTGTATTCTCTTGCTTCTCCAGTACGCACAGACCCGGACACAAAAGTGCTTTACCGCTCTGTAATAAAGCCTATCGGCAAACCTTACGGAGGTGCTTCCCTTGATATGATGACTGGTAAAATTACTGTAACGGAAGTTCAGCCTGCCGAAGGTGATGACATTCCAAATACAGTAAAAGTTATGGGCGGCGAAGACTGGGAAAGATGGATAAATCAGCTTTCTGCAGCTGGAGTTCTTGCAGAAGGTGTAAGGACAGTTGCTTATTCATATATCGGACCTAAATATTCTCACCCTATTTACAGAGACGGTACTATTGGTGAAGCAAAAAAAGATCTGGAAGCTAGAGCCAGCAATATTAACAAAGCCCTTTCTGCTATTGGCGGAAATGCCTATGTTTCTGTAAATAAAGGTCTTATTACCCGTTCATCGGCTGTAATTCCTGTAATTGCCCAATATCTTGGCTGTTTGTTCAAGGTAATGAAAGAAAAGGGAACTCACGAAGGTTGTATTGAACAGATGGAACGCCTTTTTACCCAGAGACTTTTTACCGAAGACAAAAAAGTTCCTGTAGATTCAGAAAACAGAATCCGTATTGATGACTGGGAACTTGCTGCCGATGTACAGGCAAAAATTGATGAATACATGGCAAAAATTACTCCTGAAAACGTAACAGAATACATTGATTTAGACGGAATCCGCCACGACTTCCTGATGATAAACGGTTTTGATGTTCCTGGCGTTGATTACGAAAAAGAAGTAGAAAAAATGAATGTTATTGAATAGGCTTGAATGACGATTTTTCAAGTTATAAGGCCCCGACATTTTTTGTGCCGGGGATTTTTTTTGCAATTTTAATTTTTGTTTTTGTTTTTGTTTTTGTTTTCTTTAGCGGAAACGGCAACAGAATAAATAAGCGGAATAATAATTGCTGCAAGAATACATACAAATCCTATAGGCTCTGCAAAAGGTGTAAAACATCCGATAAGGCTTATAAAACCAAAAATAACCATAATAAAACCGCAGAATCTGTGAGTTTTTTTCCAGACAGTTTCGTTGGCAAGTGTCCAGGGTACTCTAAAACCTACCATATAATTAGGCTCACTTTTTGGAAGATAGTTGCCAAGAATTATAAAAAGCAGGGACATAACAACAATAGCAATCCGTCCAATGCTTATATGGCTGTAAAGCGGCTTTAAAAGAAGGGCAGAAGTAACGGAAATGCTGAGTACAGGAGCGAGCCATTTTAGAATATAGTTAAGTTTTTTGCCGGCATTATTTTTTTTGCTTAAGTTTATTCCAAGATGAATTATTATGTTAAAAACAGTTTCAATTAAAGGCAGAAGAATTACCGTAACCCATTTTGGTGCCATATTGGAAACAGAATCGTTAAAGCCGTATGTTGTAGGAATCTGTTCAGGAAGTTTGTTCCACAAAAAAAGCCCCAGAGCCAGCGGAATAAGGCAGAGAATAGTTGTAATAACCATGCAGAAATCTACAGGACAAGATTTTTTGCACATTTTGTTTTCAATAGTTTCGTTCATAATTTCCTCCGAAAGTTAGTGTCCGGCATTTTTATTAAAATAAAATCCGGAATTTAGATTTTTAATATTATGGGTGGCTTTTGGCAGGTTCGACAGGCGCCCCTGCCAAAATCAGGCTTTCCAGGGTTCCGCTATCGCTTCATTCGACGCAGCAAGCTGCTTACGAACAGGCTTCGCCAGCCCTTCCAATCCTTGCCACGACCAACGGGAGTGGCAAGGTGTGCGCATATTGCGCACATAAAATAAGACTTTGGATACAAAAAGTAGCCAAAGTCGGGGTTGAGCTTTGCTCAATCCCACAATCCTTGCCACGACCAACGGGAGTGGCAAGGCGTGCGCATATTGCGCACATAAAATAAGACTTTGGATACAAAAAGTAGCCAAAGTCGGGGTTGAGCTCTGCTCAATCCCCACAATCCTTGCCACGACCAACGGGAAGCCCCGTATTATTCATTTTCTGTTCTAAACTGGGAAAACCACAGAAGAATTTCTTCAAAAACAGAAGTATTCAGTTCGTAGTAAATGAAATTTTTTTCTTTCTGCTCTTTTACCAGATCCGCTTTTTTTAAGATAGACAGGTGATAGGAAATGGTTGCTCCCGTCATCTGAAATTTCTGACCAATTTCGCCGGCGGACATTCTGCCGGATTTAAGCATTTCCAGAATTTCCCGGCGGACAGGATCTGAAAGTGCCTTGAAAGTTTCCTGAAACCCCAAAAAGACCTCCTTGCGAAAAAAGTATTTAGAAATATTTCTAAATAGAATATAGTCCTGCAAAATAATAATGTCAACCTATTTAGAAAAAAATCTAAATACTTTTTTTATTTTGCACAAAAAAATAATCAAAAAGTACAAATACCCCCCCCCCATTTTCTACAAAAACGATGTCATAATAATTGCAAAAGTCATTTTTTGTCTTTGTTAAGGCAAAAGGGCTTCTATAAAATTTTTAAAAAGGAGATAAAAAATGAAAAAATAGTCAAAAGTAACAACAAATTTGGCTGC
>CAMAFU010000054.1 GCA_945833725.1 uncultured Treponema sp. | reverse complement strand
AATCCACGGCAGTAGCTCCCATCGCAGTCAGTCCGTACAAATTCAAGTGCCCCGCCTGAGGAATGCAAAAATTAGCACCGGCTCCCATAAAAAATGTCGGATACAAAACCCATGACGAAAAATTTTCCAGAGAAGAAGCCTTAGGCAAAAGCGCAAAATCGGCATACAAAAAAAGATACCTGTTTAAAACCGGAACATGCATATCAATTTCTGCACCAAAATATCTGCTGGAAAAATCGCTGTCAAAGGACAAATGAAAAACATTGGGATGGCTGGCATAAAGTTCATCTGCACTCCCCATTTCCTGAGAAAAAGCTGCAAAATTAATTGCCGTAATAAGCAGAACTAAAACAGACAGAATTTTACGATTCATAAACATTTACCTCTTTTAAAAAACTAATTTTTTTTCCTGTTTTAAAAGCCGCTTCCTTTCCTGACGGAGTTTTCGCTTTTCCCGTCTGGAATACCGGCGTTCCTTTACGGAATTTCTGTTTATGCTCAGCAGAAACCAACTTATAACAACAGAAACAAGACAAATTACAGTTGCTATAATAACAGGAATGTATCCTGCTAAATTTTCAAACGGCAACTTAAAATTCATTCCAAAAAAACTTGTTACAAGAGTCGGGGCCATCATAACAAGATTAATAACGGCAAGTTTTTTCATTACCACATTAAGGTTGTTGGAAGTTACAGAAGAAAAGGCATCCATAACGCCAAAAAGAATGTTTGAATATGTATCGGCCATTTCTATAGCCTGCCTGTTGTCTATGGAAACACCTTCCACAAAATCCAAATCATCTTCATCGAATTTAATAAGTTTTGTGCTTTTCATTTTCTGAAGAAGAAGTGAATTGCTTTTTAGGGAAGTTGCAAAATAAACAAGGGATTTTTCAAGACCTAAAAGCTGAAGAATTTCGTTATTTTCAATTTCCAGCCGCATTTCTGTTTGAATGCTTGTAGACCGCCTGTTTATTTCTTTAAGGTAACGAAGAAAATTTAAATTCGCCCTGTTCAAAATCTGCACTATGAATGAAGGAAAATCGTTCAGCCTTACATTCCGTATGCGGTTTTCACCAAAATCCCGTATAACTTCGCTATCTGTCCAACATATTGTAATAACGGCTTTGCCTTTTGTAATAATTCCAATGGGAACTGTAAAATAGGGAGTATCTGCAGAATGATCGTATACAGGCACCCTTACAATAGTAAGAATGTATCCACTGTCGCCTTCTTCAATACGGGAAAGCTCGTCCGGGTCAAGAATATCAAGAATATGCTCCTGCTCAATCTGATATTCCTGCTGCAAAAGGACTGTTTCTTCTCTGGAAACATTTCTTGCATCAACCCAAAGGGCAGACTGGCTGTCTATTTCTTCTTTTTGAACTTTAACAAAACGACCCTGTTTCTGCTGCCAAAAATTAATCATAAAACTGCTCCAAAAGTTGTAATTTTACGCAAAAGCGGAATTAAACCGCATCCGCCCAAGGAGCCTCAAAAATGCAGAAACTACAAACATTCAAGAGGCCTGAAAACATTAAAACCTATGGGGTAATTCGCACCACCGTCCATACAGACCTCCTTGAATTTTAGTTTTATATAAATTTACGCCTGCAACACAGACTAAAAACAAAAGGATTTTAATAAAACAAACAAAAATTGGCAATCATAACCAGATTTTTTAATGAAAAAACATTGTAAATTCGGTTTTACACTGCACAGTAAGCGGTGTGCTTATTTCATCTGCTCTATTAAATTTTCAATTGCTTTTTTGCTGGCGGGGAAAATTTGTGCCAGTTTTTTGATTAGGGATGCGTTTTGATTATTTTCTTTTCTGAGAATGGGAGCGTTTATTTTCGCGAAGAAAAAAATATAAAACAATCTGAAATGGCAAATTTCTCCCAGTCATCAGTTTCAAAAATCGAAAAGCGAAAAGATATAAAAATCTCAACAGTGATAGATTGACTGTAGAAAAATCTCTATTTTACAATCGGAGCCAAATCTTTTGAAATCCACGAAATACAGGTCTGAATATTCTGATATTTCTGATTTATATCTGCAAAGTGAATGATATTTTCATAATGACAGACTCGGTTACGAAGCTCTCGAATCTCGTTCACATAAATCTGAATATTCTTAATGTTTCTCTGGCTTTTCGGGCAGTCCTTAAAAACTTTCTTTACAAGAAAGCTCTGGAATTTGCACTGTGTATAACGTTTAGAAAAAAGTGTTGTCCAGAATCCCAATGTCAGTTCAGAAACAATTCTATCGTGAGTTATCTTTTTATTCTGTTTAGAAAGCCGGTTCTTTACTTCTGTAATCTTATGCTGGCTGTCTTTATCTAATGGAAGAAGATTTATCCAATCCCCGCCATTAACATACAGGGTTAAAGCTGAATCTATAGCATTTCTGAAAATGATTTCAAAGTAATGTAATTTTGTGTAAAACTTACGGCAAAGCTTGATATTCTTCTTGTAAAGGCTAAACTGTTTTGGTACAGTTTCGTTAGGAAGATAAGAATCAAGCCTTGTCTTTGAAAAATATTTCAGTAATTCATTTTGCTGCTTAGAATTCATGGCTATAATATATACTTGATTTTTGTAATATTCCATAGTAAATTATTTATGAGAGCCGCGGGATTCCTTCTCGCCTGTTTACCAGGTGGTTCATCGCAAGATGACGTAGGGACCGCGGACTGTTTTTTTTAATGACATCAACTTGATTTCCTTTATTTCATTTTCTGCCATCGTACAAGCCGCAACGATTTGAAGCGAATTTATTTCATCTGCTCTATTAAATTTTCAATTGCCTTTTTGCTTGCGGGGAAAAGTTGTGCCGGTTTTTTGCAGGAACGCTGTACTAGCTGTAAAAGTTGATTTTCTTTTATATCAACAGACCTTTTTTCGTCTTCCATTATGCTCTTCTTTTATTATACATATTAACGATGCCAAAGAATGACACTGTTTTTTATATTGTTTTCCTTACATAGAAAGTCTTGCTTGCCTGTCCATTCTTCTCAATCTTTCCTTCATCGCAGAGTTGTTTGAGAGCTTTTTCGATTGTCTGTCGGGCCAGAGTTGGACAGTGTTCCTGAACATCGCTCTTTGTGAACTTTCCAAGTTGATTTTTTGCTACTCTTTCTACCATTTCATAGGCTGAGAGTTTATCTTCTATAAGATTCAATCTGTCTTCAAAATCTCTGTATGCTGCAAGAACAATTCCCAATATGTACTTTACAAAAACTGTATTGTCATTAGTTCCTTCATGCCAGTTTTTAGAAGACTCTTCCAGAACATGATAATAAGAATCTTTTGTCTTTTCGATTTTCTTTTCCAAACTTATGTATTTACAGACAACAAAACCGGATCTGTAAAGTAAAAGAGTTGTGAGCAAGCGAGACATTCTTCCGTTTCCATCGTTGAATGGATGAATGCACAGAAAGTCTTTTATAAAGTTGCTAATCAATAGTAGAGAATCAATTTCTCCGAGTTTCATTGCTTTATTGAAAGTTTCACAAAGTTGTTCCATTGCCATTGGTGTTTCGACTGGACTAAGCGGTTTAAAAAGCACATTTGAGGTCCCATCAGGAAGATTTGCAACAATGTAGTTCTGAGTATTTTTGAATTTTCCACCGAAATCAGGATTTGAATACTGATAAAGATACTTATGCAGCTGCAGAATGTAGCTAGGTGTGATGGGAATATATTCAAAATTCTCGTGAATTATATTAAGAACATCACGATAGCCCATAATTTCTTTTTCATCTCTGTTTTTTGGAGTTGTTTTTTCCAGAACTAACTGTTTGATTCTGGTATTAGTAGTAACAATGCCTTCAATTTTGTTAGAACTTTCTGTACTTTGAATCTTTGCTATTTCAACAAGTTTTTCCAGTTTCTCTTTTTTCTGGCTGATAAAAAGCTGCTGTCTGCCTTTGAATTCATGAATTTTGGCAATATATCCCATGATTTCATTGTCAATGCTGCAGTTTGGCTTAGAATAATCAAAAGTTCGCATCCCCTACTATACTCCTATATCTCCTATTATAACATAAAAATTAGGAGATTACTATTAAATATAGGAGATCTTAGAAAAAAATAATAACTGACTGATTTTTTACCTATCTCCTTGCCCGGTCAAGTTGTTGCTACACTGGCTGTATTTTTTGCAGAAACGGCAGCCCGCACAGAAGATGCAAAAAGTTTGTTCTGGTCGTTTCTAACAGGCACCGAAAAAGCAGGTCCGCCATCTTTTTCTGAAATTCTGTAAATTTTTGAAGAATCGGAAGAATATGCCGGACTTTGAAGGTTATTTATCCACCAGTCAAGTACGCTTACCGTAAGATACGCATATTTTATAAGGTTTGCATTAGTTGCAGCAGAATTACTTTTCTTTGCTCCCAAAAGTACATCCATTCGGCGGGAAATTGCATTCGGAATGTCGAATTCATATTTTTCCCACGGATTATCAATTCCAAGTACTTTGCCTTTTGTTCCCTTTGCTCTGTCAATATTTGCACACAGAACTGCAAAAGACTTACGGAGAAAATCTGTTCGCAAATAAAGCGGAGCATATTTTGTGTCATTAACAGGTTTTTCCAGAAGAAGCTGCTCAAAATTAAAATTTGGAAGAAAATAATATTTAGTCTGCCACAAAAGCGTTGTAATAATTTTTTTTCCAAAAAGTGAATTTTTAAAATCGCCCTGAGAATATTCCTGATTTACAAAATCCTGAAGCTGATTGGCATAATGTTTTTCAAAAAGTTCTTCCCGGTACACAGACCATTCGTTCAATACAACGGTAAGCCGGTCTTTATTTTTTGGATCGGCAATAACTTCATCGGTAAAAACAATATTCCGGCATCCCTGAAAAATATCTTCCACAATTCGCAGAAGTGTTACTGTAATTTGAAGGGGATTCTGTGCATTTAAAAGATTATATCCGTCGCGAAATTCATAAATCGGCTGAAAATACGGATACATATCGGGAAAAGATTCCAGATTTGTAAAACCTGCATCGGGGAAAAGCCTGTCCAAAAGTTTTATTCCTGCATCAACAACTTCATCTTTTTTGCCGCGAAGGTTTTCTTCCTGCTGTTTTTCCTTTTTTTCTTCTTTTGGGGCTGTTTCAGATTTTTTTTCAGACTTTCTTTCCGGCAGAATCAAATCGAATTTTGAGATTCCCAGAAAACTAAAAATATTTGCTGTTTCCGATGTAAAAAAATCCGGGAAAACATCAAACCGGCGGGAACACATTCTCATTAAAAGCGGATACATTCCCCGGATAATCTGATTATAAATATACATCCACTGCGTAAGCCCCTGCTTTGAAAGCATAAGAATTTTTTCTTTATCGGCTTTCTGATATTTTGACAAATCGCTGTAAATCTCCTTGAAAAACAGAGAAACTTTACTTTCGCCAATATAATAGATTTTCAACAGATCGGTATAAAAAAGTTTTACGATTTTAATCATCATGGCGACAGTAACATTATCAGGATGCTGCTGTAAATCGGAAACAAGAATTTTAAGATCTTTCATTGTCCAGTTTCCTACAGTCCTTAAAAATTTAAATTTAGGGTCCGGGTCGTTTACGATTTTTGATTTATATGTTTCCGGGGAAATTTGAATTATGGATTTTACGGTTGTTAAAAAAAGCTGATAATGATCCAGGTGAGATTTTAAAGTATATTGAACAAAAGCCGGCCGCACTAGTTCCGTTCCATTTTTTTTAAGGTGACGCACAAAATTAAAGATTCCGTAATTTGCCTTAATTTTATACGCATCGCTCATCATGGTTTTATCCATAAGAGCCCGTTCTTTTGAAGGAATTTCTGGAAGTCCTCCTTCCTCCATTTTTTTTGCCGGGGGAACATAACCGTATTTTGAGTTTTTATTTAAATCTGGAACAGTTTTTTCGGCTTGAGATGAAGACGCAAGGCCAGCCACATCGCCGGCAGTTTTTCCAGAAGAACGGTGAATATAACTTCTTTCTTTTGGAGGAAATGCCGAATAATCTACGGGAGCAGATTTTTCCATTTTTATTTCGCCACCGAGAATTTGTGTCATTCTGGCAGCTTCTTCCTTATCGATGGGACCAATATTTCTTCTTGTAGCATCTAAAGTGCCTGGTTCCCAGGACTGTTCAACTTTTCTGCGGGAAAAATCATCACTCATACTAAAACCTCGTAAAAGATTTTGATACAAAACAGATAGGAATTAAATTCTAAGCATCTGATCTCTTGCAATGCCTCCAAAACCTGCTATCCGTATATCTTCGCCATCTTTTGTTTTAAACACGCCTTCAAACTTTCCGTATATTATATTCAACTGGATTTTTGTAATAAACGCAGACAGTTCCCGAAAATTATTGGAAACAGGTTCAAAGGTTAAATCGACCATATTTTCTGTATCCTGAATTATCCATTTTTTTGAAATTCCAAAAGGTTGAGTCATTTTTACAGGCGGAAGAGGAGTAAATTTTCCGTCTACAAAAAGGGCATTTCTGTCGGCAAATTCACATTCCTGAAAATCGGAACAGAAATTTTCAAGTACAAAAGAAATGTTGTGATCTTTATAAATACCGGAAGCGTAAATAGTCTGGGAATAAGTAATATAGCCAAGATAAGACCTTGTTACCACAAAAAGCCCCTGACCTTCTTTTTCGCTGTAGGTCTGCGCCATGGACTTTGAAGTTTTTTCAAAAGTAAGGGAACCGTAAAATTTTACGGAAGACTGACAGGAAGCAGAACACCTGCGCCAAGTTTTTAGGGGAACACAGTGAGTTGTTTCTACAGTGGAGGGGTCTGAATAATGCCCTGTAAAAGCCGCCTGCACTGAAGGACGGGCAGAATCACCTTTTAAATTGAAAATTAAAGAAATTCTGTCCCGGCGACGATCCCAGCTTATACGGACATAGCGGTGTCTGTTAAAACTTGCACAGAATCCCTGTTCCATATTGTGCGGAATAAAACGGCGGCGAGGCCCCATAATTGCTTTGTAAATGTATTTACGGCCGGTTTCTTCGTTCCATATATTAATTTCGGCGAAGCCAAATAGTTTTGCATCAAAAAAAATAATTGAGATTATAAAAGGTCCGAAAGAAAATACAAAAGAAATAGAACTTTTTATGCGAAAATTCGTAACAATGGAAGGCAGAGGTACACCACCAAAAGGTCCATGCAATCCACGAATATCGAGTTTTGAAACATGTCCGCTAAAAGTCCCAAAAACCGGTTTTCCATTTTTTATTAAACTGGGAGGCGGCGGATTAATTTGTCGGGAGTACATTGCTTCATTATATTACAGGTTACATGAGAATTCAATTTATTTTTTAAAGGCAGGGTACGGGCGGTGAATTTTTATTGATTGTATTTTTTTGTATTTTTTTTATAATTGTAGTGTCTGTTCTGCAACGTGTTTTGCAGGGCTGATTCTCTGGAGAGTCTCTGCTGTTGCAGGGCGCCGAAGGGTTAAGACTATAAAAGTTGATATCTCAGGCAAAGCGGACAGAGTTTTTTTGTGTCTGTTTATTACTCTTTGGAGAGCTGGTTTTTCTGGCTCTTATTTTTTTTTAAAGGGTGTTTCTATGTTTGATACAATCCTTACAAAAATTGATGACATCGTTTGGGGAACTCCAACGATTCTTCTTATTCTGGTTACGGGTATTATTCTTACAATCCGTTTAAAAGGCATTCAGTTTACAAAACTTACTTTGGGTTTTAAATCGCTTTTTAAAAAATCCGAAAACGGCAAGGGCGAAGTTTCTCCTTTTGCTGCCCTTTGTACAGCTCTTTCCGCCACCATTGGAACTGGAAATATTGTCGGTGTTGCTACTGCCATTGCTGCCGGCGGACCTGGTGCTCTTTTCTGGATGTGGTTTGCAGCTCTCCTCGGAACAGCTACAAAATATACGGAATGTATGCTTGCTGTAAAATACAGGGAACATGCTGAAGACGGTCATGTTCTTGGCGGTCCTTTCTATACAATCGAAAAAGGAATGGGCTCAAAATGGAAGTGGCTTGCCGTTATTTTTGCAATTTTCGGTGTATGCGTAGGACTTTTCGGTATAGGTACATTTACGCAGATAAACGGAATTACATCTGCCGTAAAAAATGCTTTTGACCCTTCAGGAAAAAATATTGCCTTTAATCTTTTTGGAAATGATTACACTTGGGCTGTAGTTATTTCCGGTCTTCTTATAACTTTGGCTGTTGCTCTTGTTATTATAGGCGGATTAAAGAGAATTTCAAAAGTTGCTGAAAAAATTGTTCCTGCAATGGCAATAATTTATGTTTTTCTGGGGCTTTCCATTCTTATAATGAATGCTACAAAAATTCCGGCTGCTTTTTCTGCAATTTTTAAAAGTGCTTTTGGCTGGAAAGCCGCTTTGGGCGGTGCTGCCGGCTGGACTTTTAAACAGGTTACAGACTCTATGCAGAAAGGTGTAGCAAGAGGTATTTTCTCCAACGAAGCCGGTCTTGGTTCTGCTCCTATTGCAGCCTCTGCCGCTCAGGTTGAAGAACCTGTTCAGCAGGGTATTGTTTCTATGCTGGGAACTTTTATTGACACAATCATTATATGTACAATGACAGGTCTTGCCATTGTAATTGCATTCTACACTGGAGAAGGCGCAAACCCTGAACACGGTCTTAAAGGCATTGAACTTACTTCCGCTGCATTCAGCAAAGTTCTTGGAGGAGACGGAAAATCCGTTCAATTCCTTCTTATGATCTGTCTTGTTTTCTTTGCCTTTACCACTATTCTTGGCTGGGACTACTATTCAGAAAAATGTCTTGAATATTTAACAAAAGGAAATATGACAGCTGTAAAAGTATTCCGCTGGATTTACATTGCAGCAGTATTTATTGGACCTTACTTTACAATAAGTCAGGTTTGGACTATTGCCGACATTACAAATGGTCTTATGGCTATTCCAAACTGTATTTCCCTTATAGTTTTAAGCGGAGTTGCCGCCAAAACCACAGAAGAATACTTTACAAAATACAAAACCTTAAATTAAC
>CAMAFU010000053.1 GCA_945833725.1 uncultured Treponema sp. | reverse complement strand
CTGAAGGCTTTTCTTCCTGAGGAGTTTCAGAATTATCTGACTCTCCTTCGGTTTTGCTTTCAGGCTTTAAATCTTCTTTTGTAAGGGAAAATTTGTACGATAAATCGCCTGCAGCAAGAAGAATGTCGTTTTTACCATCCAGCAAAATGTAATTTGTTGTTGAAGAAGCACCCTGCTTTCCGATTTTAAGTTCCCGGACAGTTTTGCCGGAGGATTTTGCTGTAACAGTAATTGAATCTATATCCTGAAATCCGTATTTTTCGTAGTCGGCTTGAGATGCATTCCTGCTTACAGTTTCTATGGTTGTAATTGCAGAAAGATTTTCCAGAATGTCTTCCATGGAACTGTCTTTTACATTTTCTTTTTCTTCTCCCATGTACCAAAGTCCGCCTTCAAGAACTAAGGTTATTTTACTGTCGTCCTTTTCGATTTGTATGAAGTCGGGGGATTGGGACAGTTCAAAAACTTTGCGGGAAGTTTTATTTGAAAAAGCCAGTTGAAGTGCATATATTAAGGCAAGTACTGCAATCAGGGAAAGCAGCACTGTTTTTCGTATTTTTAATTTTTTGTCCATTAATTTTTCCTCGCATAAAATTTATTTTTTGTTTTTACAGTCTGCTATTTTATCTGCCGTTTGTCTTCCGGGTTGTATCTATCGTGAATCCGGCGTTTTTTTGCAGATATTTTTACAAGAACTGTTATTCCAGCAAGAATTACAAGAATTACAAGACCAAATTCATTGAAGAAGCGGGTAATGTTTACGGCAGCACCATTTTTTGCAGAAAGTGTATTCAGGCTTAATCCTTTTGTCCTCATTGTGCATAATTCATCTTCGCCGTTCATGTAGTCTATTGCGTTTCGCAGGAACAGGGCAACAGGCTGCTTGCCTTCAGGATCTACAACTTGAGGAGTAGTGATTTTTGAAGTTCCGGTAACGAAAATCTTTCCTTTTTGAATGCTTTTTGGATAGTGATTTGTAAAACTTACTTCTGTTTTTTCAGTTTCGGCAGGATTTTCCGTAAATGCACTTTCAAAGTTACCTTCCAGAAGAACGGCAAGATTCCGGCTTTCCATGGAAGAAGAATCGATAGGTTTGCGAATCATCTGAGGAATTGCAGAAACTTCGTCTTTCATGAGCCAGGATTTATCTGAAGATTTGGCAAGAACTGTAACCTTTAAGTCTGGATTTTTCTGTGCTTCGGAAACATCTATGGAACTGTTCTGGAGCATGATGACAAAGCCAAGATTTTTTGTAACAGGATGATTTTTTGCCATGTTGGATTTTTGAAGGAGAGGAGCAAAATACAAAGGCGTAGAACCATAATACTGATCCTGATTTACATAGCAGTTTTCGTCCATAACATAGTCTTTTCCAAGAGAAACGCCGTATTTTGAAAGAAGCCTGTTAAGCCCTGTATCTACCGGTTCGTATGTAGGAAGCTGATAGTAGGCAGCCTGACCCTGTGGGCGGATTTCGTTGAACTGATCTGTAAAGAACAGAATGTTTCCACCTTTCATAAGAAACTGGTCAATTTTATACAATTCAGACTCATCAAAAGCAGTTACAGGACCGTTTATTACAATACTTTTCATTCCAGCAGAAATATCTTCTTCTTTAAGATTAAGCATTTTAAATTCGTAGCGGTCGGAAACAAGGGAATTAAAAAGGCCTGCCCCTTCCTTTGAATCATAAGTTTCCAGTTCACCGTGACCTGTAACATAGCCAATGACAGAAGGTTTGGACAGAAGGCTTTTTAAACTTTCGGAAATGTCTTCTTCCAGATTATCGCCGCCAGTTACAATATTTCCAAAAAATGAGCCTGTAACTTTTAAAGGAAGCAGCCGGAAGTTATCCTGATATTCAAGAACAAGACCTAATGCACCATTTTCCGTGTTGTTTCCGTTTTTCCAGTTTAAAGTTTGAATTCCATATTTTTGGGCAAGAAGAGGAATCTGCTCCGAAGACGGAGATTCAGTTTTAAAGGTAATTCTGTTCATGTTTTTTTTGTTTACTTCGCTGTATGCAGAAAAAACATCTTTATCCAGATTTTTTATGCCCTGAATGTTGAAATTTTTAAGTTCGTCGGAAAGATAAAGGGTTAGGGAGGCATTTTCCTTTAAGCCGGAAAGGGCAGAAGATGTGCTTATAAGCTTATCCATTTTTGAAGTGAATGTATATTCCAGCCCCTCGGTAGAAGAAAGACCGTCAATAATTTCTGTCTGGTCGCCATAACTTACGGCAATTCCCATCCACGCTTTTTTAAAACCTACTTCGTTGTTTTTCAGTTCCTGAATCTGTACCTGCTGAATTCCGTATCCTCTGGCTAGTTTTTGATTTTCGTCTTTTTCCATGTCAAAGGCTTCCCACGAAAAGTTGGAATTGGCATTGCCCTTGTATTCCGTTAAAAGATCGCGGATGTACTGATAGATTGTATTGTAGGGTGCCGGAAGGTTTTTAGTAAAGAACACTTTTACAGACAACGGCTGTTCAAGGTTTTTTACAATCTGTCTGCTTGTAGAAGAAAGGGAATAGGAGCGGGGTTCCGTTAAATCAATCCTGAAAAAAGCCTTTGAACATACAAGATTAAGGAGAATAAGCACAACTGCAAAAAGCATAAAATCACTTCTGGCACTTTTTATATAGCCGATAAATTTTTTCATGTTATTCCTGACCTCCTTTTATTGAGCGGATTGTCATAATGATGAACAGGGAAGTTAAGGTTAAAAAGTAAACAATATCTCTTGAATCAATTATTCCCCGGCATATAGATTCAAAATGACTGAAAGCCGAAAGATATGTTATGAAATTTGCAAAAACTCCGGGAAGGAAAATTGCAAAATTACTTAGCAGCGTAAGGATTATGCATATTGCGAAAGCAACAAAAAAGGCGATAATCTGGTTTTTTGTAGTGCTGGAAGCATAAAGTGAAATGGCACAAAAGGCAGCAGCAAGAAATAACGCTCCTAAATAACCGCCAATCATAGGACCTATATCCGGCTGCCCGAAAATAAAGCAGGCCAGGGCATAAAAAAGCGACGGAACAAGAAGAACTGCACTGCATACAAAAGCTGCCCAAAATTTACCCATTACAACCTGACTTACAGATACAGGAAGGGTAAGAAGTGTTTCCAAAGAAGTAGATTTCTTTTCTTCGGCAAACATCCTCATTGTAAGCGCCGGAATAAAAAAAGAAAACAAAACAGGCAGAAGGGAAAAGAAATTCCTTAATTCAGCCCTGTTTGCCAGAAAAAATGTGTTAAAAAACAGCAGACCGCTGGCAAGTACAAACAGCCCTGTTACAATGTAGGCGATAGGACTTGAAAAGTAAGATTTCAATTCCCTTAAAAAAATAACTTTCGCCGGAGATTTAATTTTTTTAGTTTCAGTCATTAAAAAATCCTTATAAGTTAAAATAAAACAGAAAACCGAACAGATAACGGAAAAATTATTCTTCCGTTAAAGTGTGGAAAATATCTTCCAGACTGTTTTTCTGGAGGGAAATTTCGTATACGGAAATATTGTTCTGAACAAGTGTTTTTGCAATTTCCGGCCGTATTTCAATTCCTTCCTGAACAGAAAGAACAGCACAGTCAAAAGAAGAGCCTGGATCACTGGAATTTTTTGAAACGGATTTTACACCGTTAATTCCTTTAAGCAGGGAAGAAACTTCATCAAAACTTTTGCCCGAAAACTGAACGGAAACAGTAGAAGAAGAACCGTATTTCTGCCGCAGTTCTTCTGTAGGGCTGTCTGCTGCCAGTTTTCCGCCGGAAATAATAATTACCCTGTCGCAAATCATTTCAACTTCGCCCAAAATGTGAGTAGAAATAATTACAGTTCTTGTTTTGCCGATTTCTTTTATTAAAGAGCGGACATCTTCAATTTGATTAGGATCAAGACCGCTGGTAGGTTCATCAAGAATCAAAATTTCAGGATCGTTCATAAGGGCATGGGCAAGACCTACCCGCTGACGGTATCCCCGGCTCAAGTCGCAGATATTTTTGTGCATTACTTCTTTAAGACCGCACTGGTGGCACAAAAAAGGAACTTTTTCATCTGCATTAACGCCCTGCATGTCTGCAATGTAGCGCAGGTAGTCTTCCACAATCATCTCACCGTAAAGAGGCGCACTTTCCGGCATATAACCGATTTTTCGCTTACACTCAACAGGAGAAGACATAATGTCAATTCCGTCAATTTTAATTTGACCGTCGGAAGGCATTAAAAAACCGGTAATCATCCTCATTGTTGTAGATTTACCGGCGCCGTTAGGTCCCAAAAGTCCAACAATCTGACCTGTAGGAATAGAAAAACTGATGTTGTCTACAGCCTTGAAATTCCCGAATCGTTTGGACAGGTTAGAAACTTCAATCATTACTGCATCGCCCTAAAAAGACCGGAAAAAGCCTTTAAGGCACCTCCAAAAAAAATAATTACGGTGATTTTTATTAAAGCGGGGGACTTTTTTGCATCTGGATTTTCCAGCTGCAAAAAACCGGGCTGTCCGAGGTTCCGCGCAAAAGCGCTTCATTTTTCCGCTACGCTCCAAAACGGCTTACGCCGCCTCTACCATCCCTGTCCCAAAAAAAATATATAAATGCTTTAGGAAAATGCACCTTTGAGTTACAAAAAAACTCATCTTTAAATATAACAAAAAACTGTAAAAAAGGTTATATTCGCCATAAAAAAAAGGGAGCGTCCGTCTGCATTTTTAAATGCCCGTCTGCTCCCTTTTGTGCTTTGCACCAATTTTTAATTATGGATTTTTTAGGAAAATTAAATGCCGATAAAGTGGCTGTTTACCTTTTCCTGAACATAATCGATAAATTCCTGAATTTTCATGGTTTTTTGTTCCAGTCCGCTGGATTGCCGGAACCTTACGGTAACGGTTTTTTCTTTCTGTTCGTTTTCGCCAAGAATAAGGATATAAGGAGTTTTGTGTTCTTTTGTAACTGCCTTAATTTTCTGCCGCATATTTTCGTCGGAAAGGTAGGCATTTGCCCTTATGTCGGAGGCAGTCAGAGCTTCTGTAACTTCCTTTGCATAATCATCGAACTGGTTTGTAACAGGAATTACGGCAGCCTGCTCAAAAGCCAGCCAGGTAGGGAATGCACCGGCAAAATTTTCGATAAGAATGCCTAAAAACCGTTCAAAAGAACCTAAAATTGCCCTGTGCAGCATAACAGGATGATGTTTCTGGTTGTCGGCACCAATATAAGTTGCATCCAGTCTTTCTGCCGAAGGCAGCTGGAAATCGGCCTGAATTGTTCCGCACTGCCATTCCCGGCCAAGACAGTCGTAAAGTTTAAATTCGAGTTTCGGACCGTAAAAAGCTCCTTCGCCAGGTTGAATTTCGTATTCAAGACCGGCTTCGTGGCAGGCATCGGAAAGGGCTTTTTCTGCCTTTTCCCATGTTTTTAAGTCGCCTACATGGTCTTCCGGCATGGTAGAAAATTTTACGACTAAATTATCAAAACCAAAATCGTGATAAACATTTTTTAAGAGCTTGCAGAATTTTGCAACTTCAGAGGCAACCTGATCTTCTGTACAAAGAATGTGGGCATCATCCTGAACAAAGCCCCTTACCCTCATTATGCCGTGGAGTGTACCGGAAGGTTCGTTTCTTACATCGTGCCCGAATTCGGCAAGACGGAGAGGCAAATCTTTGTAGGAACGGATGCGGCTTTTAAAAATTTCGATGGCACCAGGACAGTTCATAGGCTTAATGGCAAAAAGGCGTTTTTCGGATTCTGTAATGAACATATTTTTCTGGTAATGCCCCCAGTGACCGGAGCGTTCCCATAAAGTACGCGGCATTATGGCAGGAGTATTTACTTCCTGATAGCCGTCCCTGCGAACCATTTTTCTCATGTAGTCCTGCATTACAGTGTAAATTGTCCATCCGTTGGGATGCCAGAAAATCTGGCCAGGATCTTCTGGGTCAAGATGGAAAAGATCCATTTCCTGACCTAATTTGCGGTGATCTCTTTTTTCGGCTTCTGCCAGCATTGTAAGGTAGTCTTTAAGCTCCTGAGGTTTTTCAAAACACCAGGCGTAAATTCTTGTAAGCATTGGCCTTTCGCTGTCGCCTTTCCAGTATGCACCGGCAAGTTTTGCAATTTTAAAAGCCTGAGCATTAATTTCTTTTGTTGAATTTACATGAGGACCGCGGCAAAGATCCAGATAGCCGTCCTGTTCGTATGTAGAAATAACTTCTGATTCCGGCAGTTCATTTATAAGTTCCAGTTTGTATGGTTCATCTTTAAAAAGCGAAAGGGCTTCCTGTTTTGAAATTTCCTTTCTGGTAAAAACAGCATTGGAAGAAATAATGCGACGCATTTCTTTTTCGATGGCCGGAAAATCTTCTTCGGTTATTTTATGTTCTTTTGGAAAATCAAAATCGTAGTAAAAACCATTGTCTATTGCAGGTCCGATGGCAATTTTTGTACCTGGAAAAAGTTTTTGCACGGCTTCTGCCATAACATGAGCGCAAGAGTGCCGTATAATCTGAAGATTTTCGTTTTTTTCCATAAAATACCCCTAATATAAAATTATTTAATTTTCTGAAATTTATGTGCATTAAAAAGGATAAAACCCCTTAGCAGACTGATAGAATATATCTTTGCCGGTATTTTGGCAATAATGGCGGCAGGGCGAACCAGAGTTTTCAGCATCATAAAAAAATAGTTTAAAACAGGGGCTTCCAGTCGCGTCTGCTCAGTGCAAAACCGTGCTATTAGCACTACACGGGTAATTTAAAAAAACATAAAATCGCTGAAATAGACTGCCTGAATTTTTTGAAGAACCAGAATGGAATTTATTTTTTTTAACAGGTCTGCTTTTATTTCTTCTTCGTTTTTCTGTTTAAGCTGGTCTTCTGTAAGGGCGGAAAAATAACTGTATATAAGTTCCTTTATGTCTTTTTGCTTGGAGTCAAGTTCTTCAAAAAAAGGCTTGTCATCTGCCTGATATTGAAGAACAGGAGTTACAAGAATACAAAGGGATTTTCCGTTTTTGCCGGGTTTTGTTGAAACTCTTATGGAACCAATGTGTTCAAAGGCATTTTTTACAGGAACAAATACTGTTTCGTTTGACTGATAAAGTTCTGCATTTTTTTTATTTGAAAAAGACACTTTACCGGCAGCAAAAAAATACACGGAAATACCGGCAATGGCACATATCAAAGCCAGAAGAATGATTTTTAATATTTTGTTAAGTTCCATAAAAAAAATATATCAGATTTTTTTAAAAACTGCATGGGAAGCATTTAAATTTGTGAATTCGGCAGGTTATTTTGCCGATACTGTTGTGAGTGTCTTTTCAGATATTTTTCAGGTGTATGTTCTGTTGTACAGGGGAATGCGTGAGCGCTGGGAGGGACGACGAAGTCGTTGGGGCTTGCCCCAATAAGCGGTAGCGCATCCCGGACATAGCGACCTTCGTTTACGAAGGGCACGCCCTGAAAATTTTAAATATACTTTTTTGCGAGGGGTTCTTGTGTCTTCCGGACGAAAATTTTCCGTTGCCCTTTTAATTTCTGTTGTTCTCTTTGGTGTGTTTGCCGTTTTGTCTTTTGCCGGTTTTTTTGGTTCGTTTGAGGCTAAAATTTATCAGAATGCAGTGCGTTATCCTGTTGAACAGAAAATTTTTGAACTTGCCGAAGAAGAAAAAATTTATAATCAGCTTATGGCAGATAAATTCTGCAATTTTGCCCTTTGTGAAGAAGTTTTGTCCCTTACGCAAAATATGCCATCCAAAGAAGACAAAAAACTTAGTTCTACTGCTATTGCCCGGCTTGTTTCTTCAACGCCCAGTCTTGCCGGTATAAGGGTTGTTGGTTCTGACGGAAGAAAAATATGGCACAGCACTTTTGAATCGGACATAAAAAGGCAGTCCCAGTCCGATCTGCTTCTGATAAATTATGAAGATTACGACAAAATTGTTTCTTCTGCCGGGGAAATTGAGTTTGAAAAAATAAACTGTCCGCCAGAAAAAAAATATTCTGTTTATTACGACGGAGAAAAAAAGCGTGTAGTTTATTCTGTTCCTTTTACCGGTAAAGATTCCAATGAAAATGTGTCCCGAAAATCTTTAATGATTTTTTATTGTTTCTGGGATGATTTTCCCCGTTTTCTTTATTCAAAAAATTTAATTACCCTTGCCGAAAAAGAATTTTCTGATTTTATTTCGTTTAACGGCGGTTTGGGATGTTATGTATTCGGTTTGCCCGGAAGAAATATGCAGTTTCCAGCTCAGGCCAGGGAAAAACTAAAAATAAATCTTGAAAAGGTTATGGCTGAAAATGCCGTTAAAAAGTCTGTCGGGATTTATGAAAATTATATTGGGCTTAAAGGCTTTTATAATCTGAAAGACGAAAAATCCAGTGATTCAATGGAAATTGTCCCGGAAAAAAGCGGTGAATTTTCTACTGCCGGAATGGAAAATAAAGTTTTGCAGGATGATTTTAACTGGGTCGTTTTTTCAAAAAACAATACGGACGAAAACGGAGAAAGAAACTGCTTTGTTGCTTTCCTTTATGATGCAGAAATGTTTGAAGTTTCTGTTCCTCTTAAAATTCTTGTTTTTACACTTATTTTTGTTACCTTGTTTCTTGTTGTTTTTCTGATTTTTAATCTTCGTCAGGATGATATGACTGTAATTGAACAGCGCATAAAAAAATTCCGCCATCTGTTTTTAACGGAAATGATTAAAATGAGGGAAATTGATGAAGTTGTGCCACAGGCTGTTTTACAGCGGAAGGAAGAACTTTCGGCAGAATTAATAAAAAGTCTTGGAAAAAAAGCAAAAAAATATCCAAAGGAAGTGAATGAACTTCTGGAAAAAAACTGGCAGGAAATTTTAAAAATACTTTCGCCGGAAAAAGAAGAAAAAACAGGAATTGATGCCCGTCAGCTGAAGACAGTTCTTCAGGAAATACTGGGAGAAGGCACAATAAAAATAAAAACCGAATACGCACCACCGCCGCGCCCTTTAGAGCCAGAGGAAATTGCACCGCTGGAAGAAGACGCCGCCGAGCCAGAGGAGATTGCGCCACTGGAAGAAGACCGCGCCGAGCCAGAGGAGATTGCGCC
>CAMAFU010000052.1 GCA_945833725.1 uncultured Treponema sp. | reverse complement strand
CAAGGTTTTGAAACCATAATAAAATGAAGGAGCTTAAAGTCTTTTGGCTGATAGGAAATTTCACCGAACATTTCGATATTCCAGTTGTTTTCTATCCAAAGAACTTTATCTTTACAAATTACATTAAGGTAATCTTCATCCTGAGTAACGATAAATTTGTATTCGTGAAGGAGCTTAATGAATTTATCGAGAAGTTTTTTCTCCCGGAACTGAACGCAGTTTATTAAAATAACTCCGGCATTGAAAAATTTATAGCGACTGATTCCAAGACATTTTTCAACATAAGTTCCGTATATGTCTTCTTTTATCATAACCTGTTCATTGCAGGCTCCAACATAATTATCTCCCAAATCGTGGTTAAAAAGTTCAGAAACATCGCCTTCAATAACTGTATCGCTGTCAATATAAAGAGCTTTGTCCAGTTCCGGGAACATTTCTGGAATAAAAAGGCGGTAATATGTGGTTTTTGAGTAGTAATGCCTTGTATGAAGTTTGTAGTCAATTCCTTTAAGGAAGTCTGTAACATCATCAAAGGAAATCTGAAATTTTTCGTCGGCCAGCAGAAGTGTGGCTTTTTTCATTTCCTCAGTCATTTTTGTAAAAAGAATGTGAATGTGATAGTCAAAATCTTTTGATGCGTTTTCCTTTAAAGACTGAATTGAAACAATTGTATATTTTACAAAGTTATCATCACAGGCATAAAAAATCTGAATTTTTTCTTTTTCTGTCATTTAAAATCCCTCTTAAATTTTTGAATTAAATATATATATTCGTAAAGAATATCATCAAACTGAAAGTATCTGAAAATTTTGTGAACTCTTGTTACCTGCCACTGCTTTACATTGTCAATATGCGGATATGGAAGATAGAACAACCTCTGGGAAAAATGCCTTATTACAGTGTGTTTGTGCAGGAATTTCTGGTCGTTAAACTTTTGAGGAAGAAGATGTTTTTTTGTTGTTGAACGGATAATCGCGCTCTGGTCAGCAAAAACAAGCTTTTTTACCTTTATAAGTTCTCTGGCCTTTTTAAATAATCCTGTGCGGCGGCAGTATTCCATGTTGAAAAGAAGAACACCTGCATTAATGTATCTTGGGTTGATAAGATATTTTCCGTAGTGATCGTTGCTGGCTGCATATTCCACATTGGAAACATCAATATCGTAAAGAAGCGTAATATCTCTGTTTGCCATAACATCTGCATCAAGATAAAGGATTTTATCTGGCAGAGATGGAACAAGATCTGCAAAAAGGCGGATTAAAGTGTAAGGAGAACAGTAACAGCCTTCGTTAGGACAATTACGGAATTCTCTGTTGTAAAATTCCGTAACATCAATTTTTTCCACACAGTTTAAAGGATTGTATTCCTTAATCACGGATTCAAAAAAAGCTGTCTGCCTGTCTGAAACAGGACGGTAATCTTCTTTTATATCCGTAAGATCCATAGTGAAAATAAAAAATTTGAAGGGAGATGAAGTTTTCGTTCTTTTTAAAATTGAAAGAGAGCATGTTAAAATGCCGTCGAAAACTCTGTCATTTCCACAAAATAAAATATTTATCATTTTTCGTATCCGATAAATTAGACACAGGATTTTTAAATTAGTTGCAGAATATTGAAAAGTTTATTGATTTTTTTCGTCGATTTTTATGTATTTTATAACTTCAACTTCATTCAACTCAGAACGGCTGCACATTGCACTGTAAATTCTGTTCCGTAAATCTTCCCGCTGCTCCTTTGGCGAAAGAGATGCATCAGGATAAAAAGGACCGTCAATATAAGTTACAATGCGGGGCTTGTTTGAAAATTTTCTTTTTTTGTAAACATTAGTAAAGGAAAAAGAAGGCGTTTGATACTGCACCGGATATCGGAAAGATAAAGATGTAAAAGGTCTTATTTTTGTATAAAACGGCCATATATGGGCTTCGGGGTAAATGGCAATTACATTTTTTTCCTGTATGCGGATTTTTATACATTCAAGGAAGTTTTTTGTTGATTCCTTATCGTCGGGAAGAGGAATTGCCCCCAGACTGGGCGTAATTTTTCCCAAAACAGGCATGGAAATATTATTTGGATGCACAATAACACGAACGCTTCCGGGAAACGAAACAAAAGTGGGAATAAGGGCATCGCAGATATTGTGAGTATGATTGCCAAAAATGAAAAAGGAATTTTTGCCAGCTTCCTTTATTTTGCTGCGGTTGACGATTTTATGATGCCAGACAATTTTAAGGTACAAAAAAGCAATGGGAACAGCAACAATTCTATACCAGAAAAAACGGGTAAATTTTTTCCAGATAGAATTGCTGACATAAACATACTCCCCGCCGATTTTACGGGGTTGTATGCTGTCAAAGGCAAATTCATCGTTTAATTCATCTTTGTAATAAATAACAGAGTTTTTAACTTTCATTTTAACTCCAGATAAACCAGAGAACAAAAGCAGCCGCAGCCGTTGTAATAAGTGTAAATGTTCCGCCCAGTTTAAGCCACTTTCCGAAACTCATTGGATAGCCTTCGTTTTTAACGATTCCCATGGCCACCACATTGGCACTTGCCCCGAAAGGAGTAAGGTTTCCGCCAAGGCAGGAGCCTACAAGAAGGGCAAACATGTAAAGTTCTCCGCCAGTACCAAAACCTGATGCCATCTGCTGGGCAACAGGAAGCATAACCATAATGTACGGAACATTATCAACAAAGCCGGAAATAAGGATTGAAACAGCAAGAATTATTACAAAGCCTAAAAGTTTACTGCCACCGCATACATTTACAAGAAAAGAAGCAAAATCCCGTAACAGCCCTGCCCCGCTTATAGCACCTACAACAACAAAAATTCCCATCAGGAAAAAAATTGTTTCCCAGTCAAGTTCTTTTATAAGTTTCCAGATTTCTTCCCCGGATTTTTTCTGATTGAAAGCGTACCATAAAACACCAATGGCAGCCAAAATAACTACAAAAAGACCAGAAGAAAAATTCATTACGGATTCGGGAATAACTTTTGCAAGGGAAGGAGAAATAAAGGAAAGAAGAGCCAGCCCGAAAATCATTGCAAGCATAAGGACAGCCGGAAAAGAAGAAACAATATCTTCGCCTTCAATGTTGATTTTTTCCTTGAATTTTGCAAATACAAAATAGAAAAAAATACAGCCGGCCAAAAGCCCTGTCTGAACCACAAAGAAAATTGAAAGTTTACCGTTGTGAATAAAGAAATCGTTAAAATTGTAGTTGGCAGCAGCTGCAAAAATCATGCTGGGAGGATCGCCTACTAAAGTTGCAGTTCCTTCCAGATTAGACATAACGGCCAGCCCTACCATAAACATTGTAGGATTCATTTTTAATTTTTTGCACAGACTTAGTGCAATAGGAGCCATAACAAGAACTGTAGCCACATTTTCAACGAATATGGAAATAATGCCTGTCATTGCAAGAATAAGTACAATAGCAACACCGGTAGAAGGGGAAATTTTTACAAGCCAATCGGCAATTTTTGCAGGAACTTTTGAATAGAGAAAAAGAGCTGCAATAGTCATTGCGCCTACATAAATCATAAGTACATTCCAGTTTATAAGGCTGGAAAAGGCATTTGTAAGGGCAAAAATTCTTGAAGTTTCGCCGCTGCCACTGGAAAAAATTACGCCGGGGAAAATAATGCCAAGAACTATGCAGAAAACAGCCGTAAAAGTTGTAAACCAGACTTTTTTATCCTGAAAGGCAATTACAAGGGTATACATTAAAACAGCCGCAATCAGGATAACCCACTTTAATTCCATAAAAAACTCCACAGTATGAAAAAAAATTACGGCTAATTCTAGCAAAAAAGAAAGTTAAATAAAAGTAAAATCTAAGTAAAATTCCGCAGGGGTAAAATTCCGAAGCAAGGTTTGAAGCACCGACTTTGCCATCCCAAAACAAAGTAAAGGGATGAAGCAAAAAGCGAAAGTGCGCAAAGAGACCAAAAGCTTTACCAGATTTTTAAAATATGCTGCATTAAAAGACTTACGGCAGTAATGGAAATCCAGCAGCACGCGCCCATTAAAAGAGGTTTTCCCCCGGTTTTTACAAGTTTTATTATGTCTGTATTAAGGCCTATGGCAGCCATTGCAAGAACAATAAAAAATTTGCTTAGGGTTTTTAAAAATGTAAAAGAAGCATTGGCATAAACCATAAGATTATCCGGGAGAAATTCATGACACAAAGTAGTAACTACTGATGCAAGAACAAACCAAAGAATGAAAAAAGGAAATATTTTTTTTAAGTCGAATTTTATTTTTGAATTTTCCCCTTCCATCTGGTTATTCTGCGGTGCTTTTTTGGATTTAACGACTTCGTAAAGTGCAAGAACCAGAGTAATCGGTATAATTGCAATGGTACGGGTAAGTTTTACGGTTACTGCCTTATCTAAAGTTTGTGAGCCTAGATTGTACATTGCATCCCAAGTTGAAGCGGCGGCTGTTACGCTTGAAGTATCGTTTACTGCTGTTCCTGCAAAAATTCCGAAAGCTTCTCCTGATACTGTAGAAAAACCTGCCAGCTGACCAAAATATGGGAAAATAACGGCGGCCAGCACATTGAAGAAAAAAATTACGGAAACTGACTGGGCAACTTCTTCATCATCGGCGGAAATTACAGGAGCTGTTGCAGCAATTGCAGAACCTCCGCATATTGAAGAACCTACTCCAATAAGTGTTGATATTTTTGAAGGAATTTTCATAACCTTGCAAAGGATAAAGGAAACTACAAGGGAAACTGTTATTGTGGAAAGGATTATGGGAAGGGACTGAACGCCGGTTTTTGCAACGACACCTAAATCAAGTCCAAATCCAAGAAGTATTACTGCCCACTGAAGGACTTTTTTTGAACAGAATTTTATTCCTGCACTGAAAGAATCCTTTGATTTTATAAAAACCGCAGCCACCATTCCAATAATAATTGCAAAAACAGGGCCTCCTACAACAGGAAGAAGTTTTCCTAAAAACCATGAAGAAACGGCAATCAAAAGAGAAAGAATAATACCGTACAATTTTGAATCTTTTGAAATATTCATAAAAAACCTCACAATGCACTTTCAATCTGGCGGATAAGTTTCTGCTGTTCAGGAGTAAATTTCTTAAAAAAATCTTTATTCAACTTTTCCATTTGCATTTTAAGTTCATTTTGATTTGGATTTATAAACTGTACGCCTTCATTTTTAAGTTTTTCTTCAGCAGTCTGTTCGTATTCCAGCCATAAAAGATTTTGCAGTGCTGCCGAGTCTTTTGCCGCATCAAAAATGATTTTTAAATCACTTTCTGGAAGCTGACTCAAAGTTTTTTTGGAACCTACAATAACTTCCGGCATCCGCATGTGATTGTTTTTAAAATAATAAGGGGCTTTTTTATAATGACCGCTTGTTTCGTAGGATGGAATATTGTTTTCTGCCGCATCAAGAGAACCGTCTTCAAAGGCTTTTTCAACATCCTGAAAAGAAAGGGGAACAGGAATTGCACCAAGGGCATTTATAAACTCCAGCATAATCGGAGAACGCTGTACACGGATTTTCATGCCTTTAAGATCGGAAAGGGAAGTAATTTTTGTTGAAGTATAAAAACTCCTTGCCCCGGAATCGTAGTAACAAAGGCCGTAAAAACCGTATTTTTCCAAATCTTTTAACAGGTTGTCGCCAATAGGACCGTCTATAACTTTCCAAAAATGAAGTTCACTTGTAAATTCTCCGGGAAGAAGAAGCATTTCCAGATTTGGTGCTATAGAAGAAAGAGGAGAAATGGAAACCCTGGCAAAATCCAGTTTACCGAACTGAACTTTTTCCATAGATTCAATTTCCGTTCCGGCTGCTCCTCCAGAAATAACTTCGATAATAATTCTTCCGCCAGAACGCTGCTTAACAAGTCTGGAAAATTCTTTTAACCCCAAAACAGTAGGATAATTTTCTCCGTGAATATCAGCAGCCTTTAAAACAATAGTTTCTCTGTCAGAAGATTTTTTTCTGCAGGACGGAAAGAAAAATATTACAGATAAACAAACAAAACACCAGAAAACAAATGCAATTTTTTTCATTTTACCTCCATGATAAAACACACCGCACTAGTGACAGTGCAATTTACAGTGCAAGGATGAACTTTTATAATTTCCATAAATTAAGGAAAATCTATGGCACTTATATATCTGTTTTGAAAATCTGGAACAGCCGCAAGATTTATCTGAAAAGAAAATTTTGCCAGTTCCACTGCCTTATTACGAAGTTTTTTAGAAAAAAGCAGAGCCGCCGCCCCCTGAAGGGCACCGTTTCCAATATTAACGCAACGATCTTTTAATTTTTCGGGAACAAGACCAACTGCACAGGCATCGTCCATATTTATGTGAGAGCCAAAACCACCGGCTACACAAAAAACAGGAACAGAAGGCGACCTTTCAATCATATAGGAAAGCCCCGTAAAAACAGCAGATTTTGCCAGCTGCATGTTTCTTATATCCTGCTGGGAAATATAAACAGCCGGCGTTAAAGAAATGCAGACAGCACCGTCGGCAAGCTTAGAAACTGATTTTTGAATAACGCCATATCTGTCGATAAACCGGTGACGCAGTAATGTTGCACAGCCGCTTATTAAACCAGAACCGCAAATGCCTTTTGCAGGAATATCTCCAATTACATGGCAGAAAAGTTCACCGTTACAGTCAATTCTGTCGATGGCACCGGGAACAGAACTCATGCCGCAGTCAATATTTGCCGCTTCAAAAGCAGGACCGGCCGCTGCAGAAGTACAGAGAATTTTGCCGTCTTTGTTATTTTCCGGCGGAATAAAAAGGGCAATTTCGGAGTTTGTTCCAATGTCGGCCAGAAGAATAGGAGCTTTTGCAGGAAGTTCCCAACTGTTACAGACAGAATCAGCTTTTGGGGATGGAAAGCCGGCAGAAAGCATGGAACAGATTAAATCTGCACCAATAAAAGCACCTACACAAGGAGGAAAATAAACAGCTGTATCATCATCAATTACGCTGGAAGAAAAAAGCTGTAAAACCTGAGGAGTGGGAGAATCAAGGCTAACGCATTTATCGTTGATTTTTCCAAGCCTTACATCATTCCATAAAGCAGAAAAACCGAAATAACTCGGAACTTTAAAAGGAGCCGCCGCCATTGTATCAACAGGAAAACCGCATACAAAACTCAGCATGGTAGTGTTTCCCGTAATAACAATACGCCTTACATTTATTCTAACTCCCCTTTCCACTTTAGATGAAGAAAGAGCCACAAGTTTTGAAAACATTTTTTCCAATTGAGAAATAATGCAGTAATGAAGAGCAGACGGACCGGATTCCACAGTTTGGGAAGAACCTGTTACAGGCTTGCGGGAAGCATAAGAAATACGGCGGATAACATCATAACCGTAACGCATCTGGCAGTTTTTTTCTGCCACACAGGCGAGACATTTTTTTTGAGCCAGCGACCACAGTGACATTGCCACTGTTGAAGTCCCCACATCTACCGCAATGCCGGCTTCTGCCAGCGATAACTCTCCGTAATCTTCTTCCGGTAACTCCGGCATAACACCATCAGTCTGAATAAGCATTGGTTATCCTTGTAAAAATTGCAAAGTCAAAAAATCAGGATTTAATTCCTGTAATTTACAGCTATTAAACGCTCCTATTGTATCATATTTTTTTAAATCGGTAAAAAAACAACTGCAAAACAAGGGCTTGCCTTCTCTATACGGCATTGTAAAGGTTTTCGTAAATTCTATAAAGAAGGGAAAGAAGTTCTTCTTTTTCGTTATCGCTGAAACTGGAAAAGGCAGAAGAAATAAGCTGACGGGAAAGATTTTCCGTAGCATTGTTGAATTTCATTCCTTTTTCGGAAAGCCGGATAATTTTTTTGCGGGAATCAGAAGAATCTTTTTCCATAAAAATAAAACCTTCTTTTTCCAGCTTACGCACAAGAACAGTTGCCGTAGATTTATCGCGGTTGATTTTTTCTGCCAGCTCCCCTAAAGAAAGGCTTTTAAAACGACCTAAAACAAAAAGAATGTTTCCGTGGCTCGTAGCAAGTTTAAAAAGTCCTTCATCTTCCATTTTTTTTTGAAGGAAATCCTGACTTAAAGAGTGGATGCGGCTTATAAGGCTTAAAATTGAATCTTTTGTATAAATATTTTTTTCCATTTTTTAATTTTACGGGCGAAAATTCAGCAGATGCCCTTCATCATCGCAAACATTATCGCCGTATCTTTCCAAAAAAACACCAAGGGTAATGGCAATTTCTCCGCCACGAATATAATCTACAGTCGAAGAATCTTCAGAATAGTAAACCCAGCTTACAGTACGGGAAAGACCTAAACTGCCAGCAATAAGAGACAGCCTGTATTTATTTTTAATCCTGTCAAAAATTTTACGAACAGAAAGAGCCATACTCCGTTGATTTTACACATACATTCTCAGGATTTCTATATTTTTACACATATTTTGAGGCAAAAATTTTTGGCAAAAGGGCAAAAAAAAACGGCAGGAAAAACTCCCGCCGCCTTTATAAAACTAGTTTTTTGCCCGTTCTACAAAAGAACCGTCTCTTGTATCAATAACAATGCGGTCGTCTGTATTACAGAATAAAGGAACTTTAACTTCCATACCTGTATCAAGAGTAGCAGGTTTAGTAGATTTTCCAGAAGTATCGCCTTTAACACCTGGTTCACAATATGTAATTGTGCGGGTAACATTTACAGGCAGACGGATTCCTACAGGCTTTTCGTTGTAGTAAGTAACTTTAATATCGTAATCATCATCTGGAGAAATGTAACCGGCATTGTCACCAAGATAATCTTTGTCCAGAGTAATATCATCGTAAGTTTCCTGATCCATAAAATGATAATCGTTGCCATCGATGTAAGAAAGTTTTACATTTTTTTCTACCAGTTCAACTTCTTCGAATTTTTCTCCGGCATCAAGTCCCAAATCCATAGTAGATCCAGTAACGATGTTTGCTACTCTGAGTTTTGTAACCATGCCCTGGCGTCCACCTTTCTGACCGAGCATTTTCTGAACCATAAGGGGATTGCCTTCGTACATAAAAGCAGTTCCAACCCTAATTTCATTTGTCATCAACATGATATGCTACCTCAAAAAAAACTTAATTTGTTTTATAATAATAAAAAATGCCAAATAGTTCAACACAGTTTTTAAGGGCGCTTCCCCTTGCGGGGTCGGGCTATTCGTGGTTTCATTCCTACGCTGTGCTTCGGAACGCCTTCGGCGCCACTACTATCCCT
>CAMAFU010000051.1 GCA_945833725.1 uncultured Treponema sp. | reverse complement strand
GGTTTCGACAAGGAGAATGAAGATGCGTGATATTCAGGATTTTGATTCAATAAAAATTAAACTGGCCAGCCCGGACGATATTCGTAACTGGTCGTATGGTGAAGTTAAAAAGCCGGAAACAATAAACTATCGTACGCTCCGTCCAGAAAAAGACGGTTTGTTCTGCGAAAGAATTTTCGGTACAACAAAGGAATGGGAATGTTACTGCGGTAAATTCAAATCAATCCGTTATAAGGGTGTTATTTGTGACCGCTGTGGTGTAGAAGTTACTCATTTTAAAGTCCGCCGCGAAAGAACAGGTCATATTGAGCTTGCAGCACCTGTAAGCCATATCTGGTATTACCGTTCTGTTCCAAGCCGCATGGGCCTTCTTCTCAATATGCAGGTGGCACAGCTCCGTTCCGTATTGTATTACGAAAAATATATTGTACTTGATGCCGGTGATACTGAACTTAAAAAAGGTCAGCTTCTTTCTGAAGATGAATATATCGAAGATGTTCAGCGTTATGGTCAGTCTTTCTCTGCTGCCATGGGTGCTGAGGCAATAAAAACTCTTCTCGAAAATCTTAATCTCGATGAACTGGCTGCTGAACTTCGGGAAAAAATGCGGGAAAAGGGTGCAAAAACCGACAAGCGACTTCTTAAAAGAATTCAGCTTGTAGAAGATTTCCGTTCTTCTGGAAACAAAGCATCATGGATGATTCTTGATGTTATTCCTGTTATTCCGCCTGATTTAAGACCAATGGTTCAGCTTGACGGAGGAAGGTTTGCAACATCGGATTTAAATGATCTTTACCGCCGTGTAATAAACCGCAATAACCGCCTTAAGAGACTTATGCAGCTTAGTGCTCCTGATATTATTATCCGCAACGAAAAGCGTATGCTTCAGGAAGCTGTTGATGCCTTGTTTGATAATTCAAAACGCAAGCGTGTTGTAAAAGGTGCATCTAACAGGCCTCTTAAATCAATTAGCGATATGCTGAAAGGTAAACAGGGTCGTTTCCGCCAGAATCTTCTTGGTAAGCGTGTTGACTATTCCGGTCGTTCTGTAATTGTTGTAGGTCCGGAGCTTAAACTGTGGCAGTGTGGTCTTCCTACAAAAATGGCTCTTGAGTTGTTCAAACCGTTTATCATGAAAAAACTGGTTGACAAGGATGTTGTATTCAACATTAAAAAAGCAAAAACTTTAGTTGAACAGGAATCTCCTGAAGTATTTGCAATTCTTGATGAAGTAGTCCGCGAACATCCTGTAATGTTAAACCGTGCACCAACACTTCACCGTCTTGGAATTCAGGCTTTTGAACCTGTTCTTGTTGAAGGAAAAGCTTTAAAACTTCATCCTTTGGCTTGTAAAGCATTTAATGCCGACTTCGACGGTGACCAGATGGCTATCCATGTTCCACTTACTCAGGCAGCTCAGATGGAATGTTGGACTCTTATGCTTTCTGCAAGAAACCTTCTCGACCCTGCAAACGGTAATTCCATTGTTTATCCTTCTCAGGATATGGTTCTTGGAATTTACTATATGACTTCTATAAAGAAAGATGCAAAGGGAACAGGAAAGCGTTTTTCTAGCGAAAATGAAGCAATTATGGCCGCAGAAGACGGTTATATTGACTGGTGTGCAGAAATAAAAGTTCCTGTTAATAAAGACAGTTTTGTTGAAAACGAATTTAAGGCAGGAGATGTAATTTCTACTACGGCAGGAAGAATCCGCTTCAACGGAGAAATGCCTGATGGTGTTGGCTTTGTAAACGAACGTATGGGTGATAAAGATCTTCGCAAAATGATCGAAACTGTTTATCACAAACAGGGTGCATGGCTTACAATTCAGATGCTTGATGCAGTTAAGGCCTGCGGATACAAAAATGCGACTTTCTTCGGTGCAACTCTTTCCATGGAAGACATTATTATTCCAGACGAAAAGAAAACCATGATTGACAAGGCAAATAAAGAAGTTGAAGAAATTGTTGGTCAGTATTCCCGCGGTGTAATTACTGCAGATGAAAGATACAACAAAGTAACGGATATTTGGGAAAAAACAAACAAAGACCTTACTGAAATCATGTATAAAAATCTGGAATCAGATAAAGGCGGATTTAATACAATTTACATGATGGCCAATTCCGGTGCCCGAGGTTCAAAGAAACAGATTTCCCAGCTGGCTGCAATGCGAGGTTTGATGGCTAAACCTAACGGAGACATTATTGAACTTCCGGTAAAATCAAACTTCCGCGAAGGTCTTTCCGTAATCGAGTACTTTATTTCATCAAACGGTGCCCGAAAAGGTCTTACAGATACTGCTCTTAAAACAGCCGATGCCGGTTACATGACACGCCGTCTTGTTGATGTTGCGCAGGATGTTGTAATAAATGAAGAAGACTGTGGAACAATTAACGGTATTGAGTATACAGCCCTTAAAAATGGTGATGAAATTGTTACTCCTCTTTCTAAGCGGATTGCAGGTCACTTTACTATTGAAAGGGTAATTCATCCTGTTACGGGAAATGTTATCTGTGAAGCAAACGACTACATCACTGATGAAATAGCAAAAGAAATTGAAGATGCCGGTGTAGAAAAAGTTAAACTTCGTACAGTTCTTACTTGTGAAGCTGAGCATGGTGTTTGTGTAAAATGTTACGGCAAAAACCTTGCCCGCAACAAGCTTGTTGAAATTGGAGAAGCTGTTGGTGTAATTGCCGCCCAGTCTATTGGTCAGCCTGGTACACAGCTTACAATGCGTACATTCCATGTTGGTGGTACGGCTTCCAAGGAAACTGAAGACAACAAAATTATCCTTAAATATGATGTTCTTATCGGAAACATTCAGGGAACTCATGTTGTTAAGGAAAACGGCGACTGGCTGTTTACAAGAAAAGGTTCTTTCATTGCTACAAGACTTATCGATAGTTCAAAACTCGGCAAAAAAGACAAAATCCTTGTTCAGGATGGCGGCAGAACGCTTAAAGGTTCTGTAATTATCGAAAAAGCTGAAAAACCTGATTTTGTTGCAAAAGAAAACGGCAGAATTCTTATTATCGGCGATGATGTATATCTTGCTGGTGATGAGCAGAAGGTTGAAATTTCCAACGGTTCAACTATTACTGTAAAAGAAGGCGATATTATAAAAGCTGGTGATGTAATCGGAACATTTGATCCGTTCTCAGAACCTATTATTGCCGAAGTAAGCGGTTACATTCACTTTGAAGATGTAATTCCTGGTTCAACTCTGGAAGAAGTAATTGATGTTAATTCTGGAAAAACAGAATACCGCATTTCTGATCTTCATCTTGATGTAAAGCAGCCTAAAGCTCTTATTACAGACGAAGCCGGTAACGAAATCGGTTCATATCACCTGCCTGCTGGTGCTATTCTTCAGTGTGAAGACAAGCAGTATGTTGAAGCTGGAGAAATCCTTGTAAAAATGCCGGTAGCTGCTGCAAAAACAAACGATATTACAGGAGGTCTTCCTCGTGTATCTGAACTTTTTGAAGCAAGAAAACCTAAAGTTCCTTGTGTATTGGCTCAGATTTCCGGTACTGTAAAATTCAAGGGCGTTTCAAAAGGCAAAAGGCAGATTATTGTTGAAGATGAATACGGAAAGCAGTTTGAACATTCTGTTCCAATGACACGCCGTCTTTTAGTTCGTGACGGAGACTTTGTTGAAGCCGGTGAACAGCTTTGTGACGGTTCTGCGAGTGCCCATGATATTCTTGCTATTTCCGGTGAAAATGCACTTCAGGAATATCTTATGAAAGAAATTCAGGGTGTGTATACTGCACAGGGTGTTGCCATTGACGACAAACACATTGGTGTAATTGTCCGCCAGATGCTTCGTAAGGTTGAAGTTGTTTCTGTTGGGGACTCAAGGTTTATTTTCGGACAGCAGGTTGATAAATATCACTTCCACGAAGAAAATAAACGGGTTATTGCTGAAGGTGGTCAGCCGGCTGTTGCAAGACCAATGTTCCAGGGAATTACAAAAGCTGCTTTGGCTACAGATTCCTTTATTTCAGCATGTTCTTTCCAGGAAACAACCCGTGTTCTTACAAATGCGGCAATTAAAGGTGAAGAAGATCATCTTCGCGGTCTAAAAGAAAATGTTATTATCGGACACATGATTCCTGCAGGAACCGGTATAAAAGACTACAGAAATCTAAAACTTTTTGACGGTTCAGATAATGACCTTGATGAGCAGATGGTTGAAGTTCTTGAAAGGCGCAGACTTGAAAAAGAAAGCGAAAATCCAATTGAGGATATAATACCAGATACTGTTTCTGAAGAAGACTAAAAAGCAAGGGGAAAGTCATATAAGGCTTTCCCTTTTTCCAGATTTTCGCATCTCTGCAAGACAGTTGATTTTTCATATTGACTTGTATTGTATAAATTTAGTAAAATTAGTTCCCTGTAAATTTATTTTGCAGGGGGATTTTCCGCGGCAATCAGGTCGTGGTTTTTGATTGTTTATTTTGTCCGGGGTGCTGACCGGCGTATAAATAGGAGAATAGGCGATGCCTACAATTAATCAGTTAATTCGTAAAGGTCGTCAGTCATTAGCAAATCAGACTAAAGCGCCAGCGCTTGAATCTTGTCCACAGAAGCGTGGGGTTTGTACTCGTGTAATGACTGTAACACCAAAAAAACCGAACTCAGCTCTTAGAAAAGTTGCCCGTGTTCGCTTGTCAAATGGAATTGAAGTTACTGCATATATTCCTGGTATTGGACATAACTTGCAGGAACACTCAGTTGTTCTTATTCGCGGTGGTCGTGTAAAGGATCTTCCTGGTGTACGCTATCACATTATCCGCGGTACAAAAGATACTCTTGGTGTAGAAGGTCGCAAGCGCGGTCGTTCAAAATATGGTGCCAAGAGACCTAAGGCATAATAGTTAAGGAGAATTACTATGGGAAGACATAAGAAATCAGTAAATCGTCCGATTATGCCAGATGCAAAATACAACAGCACAGTTGTAACAAAATTCGTTTCCCGCATGATGTTGGATGGAAAGAAACAGACCTGTACAAAAATTATTTATGAGGCTCTGGACAAATTAAAAGAAAAAACTAATCAGGATCCTCTTGAAGTATTCAACAAGGCTCTTGATAATGTTAAGCCATTGGTAGAAGTTAAGTCTCGCCGCGTTGGTGGTGCAACTTATCAGGTACCTATCGAAATCCGTGATGCTCGTCGTGAAGCTCTTGCTATGCGCTGGATTATTGGTGCAGCACGCAACAGAAGTGGTCATGGTATGGCTGATACACTTGCTGCAGAACTTTTTGATGCTTTCAATAACACAGGTTCTGCATATAAAAAGAAGGAAGATACACACAAAATGGCAGAAGCAAACAAAGCTTTTGCACACTATCGCTGGTAGTTTTCTGCATTTTTATAAAAAAACACTCCGTTTTGTTTTGCGGAGTGTTTTTTTTTGCTTTTTAAAGCTGATGTAAATTGCGTACTTTTCCGGTGAATTTTTGCTGAATTTTAAAATTCTGCTTCGTCCGGGTTTCGTGCAGGTTTTATATTAAGGTTTTCAAGGTTTGAAATAAGATTAAGGTCATCTTCGGTTAAAGAAAAATCAAAAATTTGTGAATTTTCTTTTATGCGCTGCGGTGTTACGCTTTTTGGTAAAGGAAGGTTTCCTTTTTGAAGACTCCAGCGAATGCAGATTTGGGCAATTGTTTTATTGTATTTTTCTGCCAGTTCCTGCATTTTTTGGCTTGAAAAAATTCCTCCTGTTCCAAGAGGACTGTAACCTTCTACAATCATTTTTAAGTTTTTAGAATACTGGCATAAATCATCTTGGGCCAACCCCGGACAGATTTTTATTTGATTTACCATCGGGGTAATTTTTGCGGTTTGTAACAGGCTTTCTAAATGACGCGGATAAAAGTTGCTTACACCAATGGCGCGGATTTTTCCTTCTGAATAGGCTTCTTCCATGGCAAGCCAGCTTTCCTGATTTGTTTCCTGCCAGCAGTTTCTGAATTTGAGTGGATTAGGCCAGTGAACAAGATATAAGTCAAGATAATCTGTGCCGAGTTTTTTTAGTGATTCATCGATGGCTTTTTTTGTACTTTTATAGCCGTGATCATCGTTCCAGAGTTTTGTTGTAATAAAAACTTCCTCTCTGGAAACATTATTTTTACTGATAAAATCATTTATTGCTTTTCCTACGCTTTCTTCATTGCCATAAGCTTTTGCTGTATCAATATGACGGTAGCCACATTCCAAAGCGGAATAAACGGCGTTATAGGCTTCCTGACCATCGGAACTTTGCCATGTACCAAATCCAATGCAAGGAATTTTTACGCCGTTGTAAAGTTCGTAACAGTCTGTTAAAGAATTAAAATTCATAAGAACTCCTTTTAGCAAAAATTTTTTGTCTGGATAAACTCAAAGGATGAACAAAACAAAACTGGCTTTATTCTAGGCGAAATTTAAAAAATTGTGAATTAGATTCGTTTTCGTGTTTTGAACTTTATTGTTAAGGATTTTGAGGTTTCCGTGGCAAGGATTGGAAGGGCCGGCGGAAGCCGGTTCGTAAGCAGCTTTGCTGCGTCGAATGGAGCGATAGCGGAACCCTGGAAAGCCTGGTTTTGGCGTGTTTGGTTCCTGAGCCTGTCGAAGGTGCCAAACATGCCAAAAGCCACCCGAAATTTTAAAATTAATTGGAGGAAAAAATCTTTAAAAATGCCATATAGGTTTTGCCAGAGTGTTTGAAAACGGCTGATTTCGTGTAAAATCCGGCAGCCAGTCTGTATCTGTTGTTAAGTCCTGGTAAAAAAGAAATTGAAAATCGAAGGCATCGATTAAATCTTTAAGATCGCTGTCTTCCGTTGTGTTTACAAGCCGGTTTTCTATAATTGAAAGGGCGGAGTTTCGTTTTTCTTTTTCCTGATTTGATCCTGTAAATGGAACGGGAGTGTATTGGCTCATTAAACTTATTATAGCTTTTTCGTCGGCATTTTCTTTGAGCCAGGAAAGAACTTCGGCAGTTTCTTCAAATTTGCCTGGAAGAAAAAGATGACGGATTATAACGCCCTGCATAAGTTTTTCTTTTTTTATGCCGTTTTTTTCTGTAGTTGTGATTTTTAATGGATTGTGATTTATCATCCATGAAACTGCTTTTTTTGCAACTTCCGGGTAATCTGGCGCACAAAAAAGTTTTGCAGAAAGATTTGAATTTAAGGTTTTAAAATCTGGGAGCCAGATAGTAACAAGATCCTGCAAAAGTTCCAGCATTTCAACAGATTCGTAGCCGGAACTATTCCAGCATACCGGTATGGAAAGTCCGTTTTTTTTTGCTTCTTTTAATCCTAGAGCAATATTGGGGATTTGATGACTTCCTGTAACAAGATTAATATTTTCTGCACCTTCATCCTGAAGTTTTAAGCAGATTGATGCAAATTCAGAAATTGAAATTTCTCTGCCCATGCCATGCTGGCTTATCTGGTAGTTTTGGCAAAAAGCGCAGCGAAGATTACATCCAGTAAAAAAAATTGTGCCGCTTCCGTTATGCACTGTAATAAGGGGTTCTTCGCCAAAGTGAAGGCAGGCAAGAGCAACTTTTAAACTGGAAGTTTCTCCGCAAAAGCCGGTTTTACCGGAAATTCTGTCTGTACCGCACTTTCTTGGACACTGAAGGCATTTTGAGTATAAAGAATAAATTTCCTGGTTTAAGGAAGAATTGTTCATGATTTTGCGTGAATTAAATTTCACCCTGATTTAAAAGAATGGACATCATTCCCTGCAGCAAAGTTAAATCAACATCTTCTGCAATATCATCAGCACAATCTTTAAGTGTTTCCCAGTCATCTTGAGTAAGGCAGGAGAAGTCTTCGTCTGTGTTGCCGTCTATAAAATATTGAAAGGCAATAAGTTTGGAAACAGAAGCTTCATCCGGCTGGTTTTGTAAATCTGATTGAGTAAGAATATATGTATTCAACCAGTATTCAGAAAGCCATCTTGCACCATCTTTTATATGCCGGTTGTTTGAAGCAAATAAATCTGCAACCTGACGGCAGACCTTTTGACCATCGTAATTGCCGCCGTTATTGCTGCGGACATGTTTTTTTATTCGCTGAATATCTGCCAGGAATTTTGAAATATCGGACATGACTTCATTATAAAAAAATGCAGATTAAACTTCAATGATTCAATGGGATTTTGGGTTGCCGTTTATTTTAAAGCAGTTTACGATTCCAAGAATAATCATTGCGGCTACATTTATAACAAGCAGGCTTATTGCTCCCATTAAACCTGTTCTGTCGGCCACAGTACCGACAATTTGAGGCGTAATAATTCCTCCCAGAGCAGCTATTGCAAGAAGAGCGGAAGTGCCAGCATCTGAACCTCTTATTGCTTTCCCGGCATTTGCTACAACTGTTGGATAAATTCCTGCAAAGAAGAATCCAAGACCAAGAATTGAAATTGTAACAAGCAGGAGATTAGAAGAAACTGTGAGCAGAATAAAAAATATGGCAGTAGCTATGCAGTCGGTAAGAATAAGAATTTTTGGATTCATTTTTTTTGCAAGAACAGCCGTAACCATTCTTCCAAACAGAACTGCTGCCCATGTAAAGGAAACAAGACTGTTTGAAAAAGTCTGGCTCATAATTCCTGTATCTTTAAAATATGAAACAAACCAGCCGTTTACACAGTTTTCCAATCCCAGATAAAAAAATAAGAGAAAGCCTGAAACATAAAAAACTGCTGATTTCCAGAATTTTACTTGTTGACGGGAAGGGTTTTCGGAAACTTCTGTTTTTGAATTATCGGCATTTGCTGAAGAATTCTGGGAATAATCCAATGTAAACAGAAGCACAAAAGAAATTGCTGAACCGAAAATTACAAAGTATACGGCATATCGCCAGCCTAAACCGCAGTTTACAAAAAATGATAGAACAAGGGGCGAAATAAAGGCACCGATGGCAAAAACCATGTGGAGAATGTTTAAGGCAGAAGCACTGCCATCACCTTTTTCGTTTATGAAGGCATTGTTTAAAATGCTGTAGCAGCCACGGCAAATTCCTAGAGTAAAAAAAACGACCATAAAAACAAAAACAGGAAGTTTAAGAGTGAGGAAAAAAAGCGCAAAAGGCTGAAAAATTGAAGTAATAAGGATTGAATTTTTTCTTCCCAGCAGCTTTGATAAAATTGGGTTTACAAGGCTGGCACTAAAATTGCCCAATGCAAAAAGAGAAAGCATTGTGCCTGCAACAGTATAGTTTATTTCAGTTTCCTGAATGATGAAAGGAAGGACAGAGCCAAGAAGCAGGACGATTGCACCGTTAAAAAAGAAAGAAAAATAGTTTGGAAAAAAAAGCTTTAAATTTTTATTCATTTGAATTTCCAGTATGTTATGATTTTTGTTGTTTTT
>CAMAFU010000050.1 GCA_945833725.1 uncultured Treponema sp. | reverse complement strand
TTTTATCCTATGCACAAGCCCTAACGATAATTATATTCTTATTGCAAAACTGCCGGCTTCGATGTAAAATTACACCGTGTCTACGCTTTATATTGTCGGAACGCCTATAGGTAATCTTGGCGACATAACATTTCGGGCTGTTGAAACTTTAAAATCCGTTGATGTTATTGCTGCGGAAGATACCAGGCATACCCTGCAGCTTTTAAATCACTTCGAAATCCATAAGCCGCTTATTTCGTGCCGTTCTCAAAACGAAAAACCTGCTTCCGAAAAAGTGATTTCCCTGTTAAGGCAGGGGCAGAATGTTGCTTATGCCAGCGATGCAGGAACTCCAGGAATAAGTGATCCTGGGGCTATTCTGGCCAGTGCTGTACGACATGCCGGTTTTGAAGTAGTGCCTGTTCCTGGAGCCAGTGCTTTTGCAACTCTTGTTAGTGTTGCCGGTTCTGGCGGTAAAACACTTATTTTCGAAGGTTTCCTTTCGCCAAAACCAGGTCGCCGCCGTTCCAGATTAAAGGAACTTATGGATACGGGGGCTGCGGTAGTGCTTTACGAATCTCCTTTTAGAATCGTTAAGCTTTTATCAGATATTGCCGATATAGATAGTGGCCGTCGCGTTGTTGTTGGTCGAGAAATGACTAAACTTCACGAAGAAATAATCGAAGGAACGGCAGCAGAAATGAGGGACAATTTTTCCGAAAGGCAGAAAATCCTTGGAGAATTTGCAGTTTTCATTTCCGGTAATTTTAATGCTCAACTTTCCGATGAGGAATGCCGATAATTTTAATGTAAGGCAGGTTACAAATGATGGTACAGAACATTAATGGAATTAATCCACTCAACAACATTCAGAATACCAGGCGCACAACGGAAGCCGCCAGAAATATTTCTGTGTCTTCTTCCGACTCTATAACTGTTTCAGACGAAGCAAAAGAGGCTGCAAAAGTTTATTTCTTGAATAAAGTAGCAGACGAAACGCCGGATGTCCGTTCTGATCTTGTTGCTGCAGTAAAAGAAAAGATTAAGGATCCGAATTACCTTAATTCAGCTGTAATCGGTGCAACTGCAGACCGCATTTTGGAGAGTTTCGGCTTCTAATTTGCAAAATTTTGCAGGTTTTATACAAAACGGGCTGTCTTAGGAAAGTGTTTTTGCATTTATGCTGAAAACTTCTCTACAGGCGGCCTTTTTTTTTAAGGTGATTTTTATGTCGGATTTTGTTTTAAATTCCCTACCTAATCTGGTAATTGCTTCTTATTCGTCCAGCAGACTTGGTCAGTATGCCCTTAATTACGGAAACAGGTTTATGCTGATTATGGATCCTGTTCTTCGTGCTGTTGGTCTGGCAGAAAAAATAACATCATCCCTTTCGGATAGAAATGTTGATTATTTTGTTTTTGACAGTCTTTCGGAAACGGCAGATGCAAAAACTGTAAATAGTGCACTGGAACTTGCCAGATCATCCCATGTTCAGGGAATTATCTGTTTTGGCGGGGGAAAGGCTTTTAGCGTTGCCCGTTGTACTGCATCACTTTTTTTTGAAGCAGACGGCGTATACGAATTTTTAGACGGCAAAAAAATTGAAAAAAAACCGCTTCCTCTTATATGTTTAAATTCAACATGCCGTGATCCTTTTATTTTTACGGATTTTGTTCCTGTTGTTGATTCAAGAAGCAATCAGACAAAATTAATAAAGGTTCAGCCTGAGTTGTGCAAAGCCTTGCTTTTTGACCCTATTCTTTCCGTTACTTTTACAGAAAACCAAAAAGACACAATGACTTTGGAATCAATTTGTCTTGCTTTGGAAGGTTTTCTATCTCAAAAAAGCAGTTTTTTTACAGAAATGACGGCCGAAAAGTCCATGGAACAGTTAAAGAATGTTATAAATAAAGATGAGGTTCTTTCCTCTGTGCCGGCAGAAGAATTTTTGGTACAAGGCGGTGTTCTGGCCAGCCTTTGTGCAGGTTCTTCGGGAATTGGAGTCGCATCGCTTTTGGCTTTGACTATAAATTCCCGTTACAAAGTTGGTCATGCTCTGGTATCTGCAATTTTGCTTCCATATATAATAGAAGAATATGCAAAATTCAAACTGGAACAGACTGCTTCCATAGGGCGGATTTTATTCCCGTCAGAAAAAAATTCTTCTTCCGAAACGGCTGTAAAAGTTTTTGCTGAATCTATACGGGAATTTCTTGCAAAAAAAAATCTGCCTACAAGGCTAAAGGAACTTTCCGTTACAATAGAACAGCTTTCTCTTGCCGTTGAAGATGCTGCCAGACTTGATTTTATGAATGGTCTGCCAAAATCTATGACTGCCGAAGAATTGTTTGAAATCGTAAAAAATGCCTGGTAACTTCATAAGGAAAAACTGATGATTGACCCCGGAAAATTAAGTCAGCTTGAAAGCGGACAGAAACGAAGAAAAATTGCCCTTACTTTAGGTGCCCTGGAAAGAGATATTGACGGTGTTCCTGAAAAGGGATGCGAATATAATTATAAATCCATTTCCCGGCAGGATTATTTAAAGCGCCTTGTGGAAATAATTTTAAAAGATCCTCTTATAAGTTCTCAATCATCGGATGCCTTAAAATCTTGTCTTGAAGAAAAGCCCCTTAACGAAAAACGACTTTGCAATCTTGCCCGGAATACAATGCTTGCCATAATCGGTACTTTTCCTGCTGAATGGGATTTAGTAATAGCACCTCATCCAGAAATTTTTGACGAAAAAGGCGTGGTAAAGCAGAGGGAGTTTTATTCACAGATTTATGTTTATGCAGAAGACATTCGGTCCCCGTTTAATTTAGGTTCAATTTTTAGGACGGCAGAAGCGATGGGGGCAGAAAAAGTTTTTGTAAGTCCTTTGTGCGTTCCGCCGGATCATCCTAAAGCATTGAGAAGCGGCATGGGCTGCATAGAAACTTTAGGTTACGAAGTTATGTCCCTTGACCAGCTGGAAAAATTTGCATCAGAAAAAGAGCTTCCTATTTTTGTTCTTGAAACAGGCGGAACTGATATAGCAAAATTTCCGTTTCCAAAAAGAGGAATATGTATAATAGGTTCAGAAGAACTGGGCGTAAGTCCTGCAGCCCTGGAAAAGGCAAAATACGGATGCGTTACAATTCCGATGAAAGGTCTTAAAGCAAGCCTTAATGTGGGAGTTGCGTTTGGAATTTTAATGAGAAAATGGACAGAATCTCTTGTTTAAATTTCTATAATTAGTGCACCGGTTTTTTTGTCGGTTGAAAGCCCTTTAATATCTTTTGGAGGGGCGGAACATATAAGGTCGCCGTTTTTTATTTTGCGGCGGCTTTTATTTATTGCAAGAACAAGACCTATATTTGTGCAGCAATAATAGCCTGCAGTGTGCATTTCCGGCAGGTGAATTAAATCGCTGGCAACCCGTAAAAAGAAGCTGTTTTGCAAGTCTGGAGTTTTTTTGTTTTCTTCATCTGTTTTGATGACGGATTTTTTTTGAGCAAGCACAAAACTTAAAACAGCCCTGTCTTTTTTTAGTTTTGATTTTTCGGAAAGTTTTAAAAGAGAAGCCGGGGAATTTTCGGTGGAAAAAGCAAAATTGCACCATTTTCTGTCGGGACAGTTTTTTGTGCGTCCTTCCATAGGACATGGCAAATAATGCGGACACGGACTTAAAGGCAAAAAATCCCGCTTTATAAGGGCAGACCGCATAAGACTTACAAGTCTGGCAGAATGAGGGTCGCCTGGTTCAACAATTAAAACAGTTTTTGTTCTGGAATTATCATCTTTATCAAAATATGAAATAATTTCCTCTGTAAATTTTTTTGAAAGAAAGTCGCCTTCTTTTTGAGAGTTCTGCGCCCTTTCGTTAAGAACATTTCCGCAGGCAATAAAAACGGGCTTTGTACGCAGTTGTGTTCCGCCGGTTCCTTTTATGCGGACTATTTTCCAGGGTTGCTGACCGTTTTTTATGGTTTTTGCACATATTGAATAAAAAATTTCTTCACCGGCAGCAAGAATATTCTGGGAAAGATCCATGCAGTAAAATGTAATTTTTTTTGTTCGCAGTTCCGGCCGTGCAAGCCAAAGGGAAATTGGAATTGTAAGGGGACCGCTGCCTATATCAAGACAGGAATCGCCGTCTTCTACAGGAAAGGATTCGGCTGGAAGATTGGAAAAAAGATTTACAAGACGAACAAGATTCCACCACTGAAAGTAATTTATGTATGCAGTTACAAAAGACGCATCGTTCATGTAGCCGAGCCTGCGGTCACCCCGGTCGTCTGTAAGAAGATGGCTGAGCTGCTTTATTTTTTCCGGCAGAAGAGTCTGCTGTTTTAAGGAGAGTTTTTCTGTATCGGAAACTATTTTACCAAAATTTTCCAGAACAGCCTTTGATTCTGCGGGAATTTTTTCTGTGTTAAAAAGGGAGAGAATTTTGCTGTCGGTTAAGGTTTGGGAAAAGTTTTTTTTATGAAAAGATTTTTCTGCACTTGCTTTATTATTTTTTTCTGCTTTTTTTACTTCGCCTTTAAGTTTTAATTTTTCGATATTTTCCGGTTTCCGCAGCTTTTTTCCAGAAGCTTTTTCGTACCACTTAAACTCTGTATTTCCCATAAAAATCCGTCCGTAACGATTCTAAAATTTTTTAACAGGAAACGATACTATCATAAAACGCCCCTTTGCGTAAGGCTATGGAGCCCCAAAGTTGGAGCAAAAAAACTGTGTTTTTTTGCTCCAATGAGCGGATAGCGAAGGGCGGAACAGCCGACCCGAAGTGAAGCGAATGCAAAACGGAGGGATACGCCCAGAAAAACAAAAAACTGTGAAAAAAACTGTGCATTTGACAGTAAGGGCATTTCAAAAGTAAAATAAAACTTATGAGTGTGTTTTTGGGAACTTCTGCATCTGGTGGCATTGGTATTGGTAAGGCTTTTGTTTTGCCGGAGTATACACGCCGCATTATTCCAAGACGAATTATTGACAGCGGTGAACACGAAAGTCAGTGGAAGTTTTTTATGTCCTGCTGCGAAAAAGTTACTGCCGATATTTCCATAAAAATAGAAGAATCAAAGGGCAATCAGGTTCTTAATCAGCTTTACGAAACTTATTTTCTTATGCTTAACGATCCGGAATTTATTAAAGAATTAAAAAATGCCTTTTTTGGACACAACCTGAATATTGAATTTGTTCTGGACAGGCAGACGGAAAAATACGCCGGAAAACTTCGCTCCAGCGGAAACGAATATCTTGCAGAAAGGGCTCAGGATATATGCGACATTTTCGGAAAAGTTTTGGATGAACTTTTGGACTATCACCCTTTTAACATCGAAAGCGTTCCAGACGGCAGCGTAATTGTTGCCTCTCAAATGAATCCCAGCGACACTATAATTCTTTCCAAACGGAAAATTGCAGGACTTGCCTTAACGGAAGGTGGAGTTTCCAGTCATGTAGGAATTCTTGCCCGAAATTACGGAATTCCCGCTGTTTTTGCTCTTGAAGGAATTACTTCTCAAATTGAAACAGGGCAGACTGTGGTGGTAGATGGAAATTCCGGTGAAGTTACATCCTGCCCCGACGAAAAAACTCTTGCCGATTTTCAGAAAAAAATCCAGCTGGAAAATGAACATCAATCAACCCTTGCAAAATACAGAAATCTTAAGGCAAAAACAAAAGACGGTGTTGTCCTTAATCTTTATGCCAACATAGGCACTGTAGAAGAAGCAGAACTTGCCCGTTCAGAAGGCTGCGACGGTATAGGACTTTTTAGGACAGAATTTCTGTTTATGAGCGAAAGTAACGGCGGGCATTCCAACCTGTTTAACGAAGAAGCCCAGTTTAATGCTTACAGAAAAGTTCTGGAAATTATGGAAGGCAAAACTGTTACCATAAGAACATTAGATTCCGGCGGCGATAAACTTATTACATCTTCCGAGCTTCAGCTTAAAGAAGAAAAAAATCCTCTTATGGGGTTAAGGGCAATCCGCCTTAGTCTTGCAAATCCACAGCAGCTTAAAATACAGTTCCGTTCCCTTTACCGGGCCAGCGTTTACGGTAATTTAAAAATAATGCTTCCCCTTATAACAGATGTGCAGCAGGTAAAAAAGACTCTGGAAATTGCGCAGAAGGCCAGGGAAGAACTTTTGGCAGAGGGAAAACCGTTTAATAAGGATGTGCCCATTGGCATAATGGTGGAGACGGCGGCAGCGGCATTAACGGCAGACATGCTTTCCAAAGTGAGCGGATTTTTCAGCATTGGTACAAACGATTTAACTCAGTATACAATTGGCGTAGACAGGGAAAATGCAAAAGTGGCCTTTCTTTACGATGAGTTTCATCCTGCCGTTTTAAGAATGATTTACCACACTATAACAGAAGGCAAAAAAGCCGGCATAGATGTAAGTGTTTGCGGAGAAATGGCCAGCCGAAAACAAAGTGCCCTTGTTCTTGCGGGAATGGGTCTTAGAAATTTCAGTATGAGCCCGAAACTTATTTCCCAAACAAAAGAACTTTTTTCAAATTACACGATAAGCGAGATGGAAGAAATTGCAAAAAAAGTTCTTCCCCAATATTAAGGAAAGATTAAGGGGGAACCGCCGGGGGCGGCCGGGCTTTTCGCGGTTCGGTAACCCTCATTGGATTTTTTAGTGCCGGTTTTGAAAACCTGCACTAAAAAAACCAACGCTGCGCGCCGCTACAATCCCTTTTCCAACCGCAGGCTCGCAGGTAAGAACAGGGGCACATATTGGAAATTATTGTCGTTTGCGCGTGTGCGCAGGTGTGTCCCTTTCCCAACCGCAGAAAACTTCAGTTTAAAACATCTCGTCAAAAACCCCGTTTTCGTTGTAGAATGGGGCGGTATGAAAAAAGCAAAGAAACAGAAACCGGATTTTTCTAGGCCTAAGCCTAAATCTGAAATTACAGAAAATACAGAAATCATCGTAGAAACAGAAAATAAACCGGAAGAAAATTTTATTCCGGAAAATGCCGATGAATTTGGTCAAAAAGATTCCAATGCTACCGAAGAACTTAAATTTTTCCCGGACAAATCTTATAAAAATCTTCCTGTCCTTGCCATTGCAGGGCGGCCTAATGTGGGAAAGTCTACGCTTTTCAACAGATTTATGCGTAAAAGGCTTGCCATTGTTGATCCTACACCTGGCGTTACAAGAGACCCGGTAGAAGGAACTGCTTTTATCGACGGAAAACCTGTTCATCTTGTTGATACAGGCGGCTTTAAACTGGACAGAATTCAAGGCAGCCGGGAAGCGGAAATGGATGAACTTGTTGTAGAAAAATCCCTTGCCACAATAAAAAATGCCGATATTATACTTCTTTTGCTGGAAGCCGGCAAAATTACCGGGGAAGACGAAGAATTTATTCACATTCTGCGTCCTTACTGGAATAAAGTTATAGTTGCCGTAAATAAATGCGAAGGTGGCAGCGGCGAAAATTTAAGCTGGAATTATCTTCAATACGGATTTGAAAAGTTGTTTTTTATTTCTGCAGATCACGGCGATCATATTACAGAACTGGCAAAGTGCATTTCTTCCAGACTTGATTTTTCTGGTGTTCAGGAAGGGGAAGAAGAAATTCCCATAAAAATTGCCATAATGGGAAAGCCTAATACTGGAAAATCAACTTTGTCCAACAGACTTACTCATTCTTCAAATTCCATTGTTTCCGACTATGCAGGCACTACAAGAGATGTGGTGGAAGGTTCGTTTTCTTATGCCGGAAGAAAATTTCAGGTTCTTGATACTGCAGGTATACGGCGCAAGGCAAAAGTTCACGAAAATGTAGAATATTACTCTGTAAACCGTGCCATAAAATCTTTGGATGAATGTGATGTTGTTTTTTTAATGATAGATGCCCAGGAAGGTCTTGCCGAGCAGGATAAAAAAATCTGTTCTCTTGCTTATGAAAGGGGGCGGGGCATTATTTTTATCCTTAACAAATGGGACTTAAAAGACAGCAGCAGAAAAACATATCGGGACACGGTAGATTACATTCACTACATGTTCGGTCAGATGCAGTGGGCGCCTGTGTTAAAACTTTCTGCCCTTAACGGCGATGGCATAAAAGAACTTATGGATACAACCTTAAGGCTTTACAGGCAGCTTAATCAAAAAATAGAAACTTCTGCCTTGAACAAGGCTTTGCAGGACTGGCTTTTTCGTTATCCGCCTCCAGCAACAAAGGCAATTCACTTTAAAATCCGGTACATGACTCAAACTGGCGTAAATCCTGTGTCCTTTAGAATTTTTGCCACAAGCCCTGATAATGTTCCCGAAAGCTATGTTACTTACTTAAAAAACAGAATTCGGGAAGATTTAGGATTTGATCAGATTCCTATTGTGCTTGAAATGAAAGCCAGCCGAAAAAAATGGCAGGAGCGCTTGGAACAGTAAAAAAATGACATATTCCATAGGCGAAATAGAAGAACTTTCAGGTGTAAAATCTCATATTCTGCGGTATTGGGAAGAAGTTATTCCCAGTTTTGCACCTCGGAAAGATTTAGGCGGTCGTCGCGTTTATACTCAGCGGGATTTGGATTTAGTTCTGCGGTTAAAATACCTTATTTATGAAAGGAAATTTACGATAGAAGGAGCTAGAGACGAAATTCTCCACGAAAATATGAACTACGACAAAAATGCGGAAATATTGGATTCCATAAGGCAGATTCGCTCGGAACTTGCCGAAATGTACATGATAATCCGGAAATATAGAAAGTAATAAAATTTGATTGCAGTATAAAAAAATGGTAAAATAAGACCATGGTATTGACAACAGACGGACTGACGGTCAGACTCAACTCAACTCAACTCAACTCAACTCAACTCGGATTTTTCTAAAAATACATATAAATTCAGGAAGCGAACAAAGGCACGGAACTCTGCTTTGCCGGCAGGGGACTGTGCTTTTTTTGTTTTAAATAATCTTTAGGAAAAAGAGAGGTTTTTATGAAAAAACACAGACTGATTGCCGTGCTTGCGGCAATGGCATTTGTTTTTACGGCGTTCGGCTGTAAGACAGATGTAGAAGAAAAGGACACGGCATCCCCGGCAGAAGTAACAGAGTTTACTGTTACAGCTTCAGACGGAAATGCCGTATTAAGCTGGAGTGAACCTAAAGATGCAGATTTCCGCGGTGTAGAAATATCCGCAGAGCCTGCCGCAGGTACATTAAAAAGGCCTGTTGAGGTTTTAAAAGGCACTTCAAGTCTTGAAGTAACTGGACTTGAATTAAACACCGAATACACATTTAAAGTCAGAACATTCGACTTTTCGTTAAACTATTCCAGGGGAACAGAATGTAAGGCCACTGTAACAAATTCAGAAGACAGTACGCCTCCTGCAGAAGTAACAGATTTTACTGCAACAGCTGCCGACGGAAACGCCCTTTTAAGCTGGACAAAACCTTCCGACAGCGACTATG
>CAMAFU010000049.1 GCA_945833725.1 uncultured Treponema sp. | reverse complement strand
ACAATGATTCCGTTAAATTGAACAAAAGGCGATTAAACGATAAAATACCCTTTCATGCAGTTTGATAACCCTTTAATCGTTCAAAGCGACAGAACACTTCTCCTTGATCTTCATGCTCCAAAAGCTGAAGAATGCCGCAATGCCCTTATTCCTTTTGCCGAACTCGAAAAGTCTCCTGAGCATCTGCACACATACAGGCTTACAGCCCTTTCACTTTGGAATGCTGCAGGAGCCGGCTTTACTGCAGAACAGGCCATAAACACAATACGGCAATATGCCCGGTACGAAGTTCCCCAATCTGTTGAAGTGTGGATTTCTGAAACTGCAAGTCGTTTTGGCAGACTAAGGCTTGTTCCAGGACCAAAAGAAGAAATCTTTCAAAACATTTCAATGTATGTGCAGGACAATGAACAGGAAAATACTGGCAGCAAAAAAAATCAGAACGATAAAGACCATTCAAAAAAAATTCTGTGCGAATACCTTTATCTTGTTACGGAAAGTCCTTTGGTTTTTAAGGAAATAGAAGCAAGTGCCGTTGGAAGAAAATACCTTACGCCCTGTACCTGGCAAAAAGTTCCCGGCGAAGATGAAACTGTTTCCGAAAAAGAAAAATCAAACTGCTTTCTTCTCAAACTTACCGACAGAGGTTCTGTTAAACAGGAACTTATGTCTTTAGGCTGGCCTGTAAAAGATGATGTACCTTTAATTGACGGAGATCCGCTGGACATTTCCCTAAGACCTGTTGCAAAAAGCGGCAGGAATTTCACATTGCGCAATTATCAGCTGGAAGCAGCAGATTCCATTGTAGGCAACAAAGGGCCTGGTACAGGTTTCGGTACAATCGTGCTTCCTTGCGGTGCTGGCAAAACAATTGTAGGCATGAAAGTTATGGATTTGCTTAAAACAAATACACTTATTATTACTACAAATATTTCTGCCGTTCATCAGTGGATTTCCGAACTGCTGGATAAAACAACACTTACCGAAGACAAAATTGCAGAATACACTGGCGAAAACAAAACAATAAAGGAAGTAACAGTTGCAACTTATCAAATTTTAACATGGCGGCCGGATAAAGACGGTCCTTACCCTCACTTTTCCCTTTTCCGCAGCAAAAACTGGGGGCTTATAATTTACGATGAAGTCCACATGCTGCCGGCTCCTGTTTTCCGGGTAACTGCAGAAATTCAGGCGATTAGACGGGTTGGGCTTACGGCAACTCTTGTTCGAGAAGACGGATGCGAAGGTCATGTTTTCAGCCTTGTAGGTCCAAAACGATACGATGTTCCCTGGAAAGATCTGGAATCAAACGGCTGGATTGCAACTGCGGAATGTATAGAAATAAGACTTGACCTTGCAAAGGAAAAAGAACTGGAATATGCCGTAAGTGATCAGCGTAAAAAACACAGAATTGCCAGCGAAAATCCTAAAAAACTGGAAATAGTCCAAAAACTTGTAAGGGAAAACACAGAAGACAAAATTCTTGTAATCGGGCAATATCTGTCCCAGCTGGAAGAAATTGCCAATCTTGTAAAAGCCCCGATTATTACAGGAAAAACGCCTAACGATGAAAGGGACATTATTTACAACAAATTCCGCTCCGGCGAAATAAGGGTTCTTGTAGTTTCTAAAGTTGCAAATTTTGCAATCGATCTGCCGGATGCCAGTATGGCAATTCAGGTAAGCGGAACTTTCGGAAGCCGGCAGGAAGAAGCCCAAAGGCTCGGTCGTATACTGCGTCCAAAAGAAAGAAAAAGCCGTTTTTTTACGCTTATTACAAAAAACACTGTCGAAGAAGACTTTGGCTCCAACAGGCAAAAATTTCTTGCCGAGCAGGGATATTCGTACCGTGTAGAAAAATACTGATGCACAGACTGTAAACTGCTTATTACAGGTAGATTTTTTATTTACGGCTGTATAGAATTCAACACTTAAGATTCATGCAGCAAACTTTTTCAGTGCATCCATGTGCTACCGCTAACGCGGTGTTTTTATAGGATAGGAGGAAAGATGAATATTGATCCAAAAGTACAGAGAATAATCGACTGGAGGGAAAGTTTTGTTACCCTTCCCGACAATCACTTTTTTGAACTTATCCGTATGTATCTTGGAGAGATTCACTCACCTTTCAACAAGCAGAAACTTGTAGAACAGCTGGGTGCCTTTCTGCGTAAAGAAGAAAACCGCAAAAAAATCATCTCCCTTTTAAGCGAAACAGACATTCTTATACTCTCTGCCATTTACTATATTCCTAATGCCACAAACGACAAACTTTCATCCTTTTTTTCGGGCACCATGAATTTTGCAAGCCTTTACGAACGGCTTCTTAATCTGGAAGAACGGCTTTTAATTTACCGCCATGCAGATAAAACTTCCAGACAGACAATCCTCAGCATAAATCCGACTCTCGAAGATGTTCTTCTGCCCCGTCTTTCAAAAAGAATTCTTCTTCCTCAGCCTGTTCTTGAAAAAACTTCTCAAAAAGAATCATGGACAATTACTCCAGAAAAAATTGCCGGTTTCATAAACTATATTTCTTACAACCCCGGACTTTGCAGAAGCGACGGCAGCATAAAAAAAAGGGACATAGAAAAACTGGAATCAATTTTCGGACCAGGCAGAAAATCTTTTTTTCAATACCTTACAAATTCCCTCATTAATCTTTCCCTCGTAAAAGAATGTTCTCAGGGATTTGAAACAGAACCCCAGCGGCTTAATGCCTTCTGCCAGCTGGAAGAAAAAATTCAATATGCCTACCTTTGTGTTTCAAGTTCTTCGGCTTTAAGTCTTTCTTCACTGGTAAAACAAGGTAAACTCCTTCTCCAGACAATTTTATCCATTCCTCCAACAGGCTTTACCTATTCAGGAATTGCAAGACTTTATTTCCTTATAAAAGAAAGCGAACCTCAAATTTCCACTTCCAGGGGAAGATTCAGTTCAATTTTGGAAAATGCATCAAAAAGTCAGGATGAAGATTCAACTTTGCAAAACTCTGGTTTGCAAGACAGCAGCGATATACAAAAATATTTTGACTGTGCTTTAGAATTTGGTCTTATAAAAGAATACGGTTTTGATGAAAAAGGGGAACCTGTTTATGTAAGCGGAATTTTTTCTCACTCAAATTCAAAGGAAAGTACATCTTCAAAAAAGGCTCTTAATATTGATCCTGCATTTTCTGCCGCTGTTTTTCCGGGGCTTCCTTTATTCGACCTTATTGAACTTTCAGCCTTTATGGAAATTATAAAATTCGACACGGCGGCCACTTTTGAAATTTCCAGAAAATCTGTAATGAAAGCTTTCGATTCTGGCTATAACGCTTCAAAAATAATGTCCCTTCTTGAAGAACATTCACTTTACGGCGTACCGGAAAACTTAAAAACCTCAATAGATGACTGGGCAAAATCCTATTCATCAGCAACCATTTATAAAGGATATATTTTAAAAGTTGATGAAGAAAATACAGTACGGGTTCAAAACAATCCTGTAATTTCAAGATACATATACGAAACTTTATCGCCGGGAATTTTTCTGCTTAACGCCTCCTCTGATGAAGAAGCAGAAAACATTATCAAAGAAAGCGGTCTGGACTACATCGGAAAAATTCACTTTCCCCGCAAAGAAACAGCTTCTGCAGTTTTCCCGGAATTTTCTCTGGAAAAAAAATCTGCCAGTGCCCTTTTCGGTTCACCGACAGTTACGCCTCTTGGTGCAGTCCCAGGTTCGCTTGACGAAGAAGTTTCCACCAGTGCATCTCCTGCTACAGAAGAAGAAAGAAAAGCACATTTTGACAGCATGAGAAGTCTTCTGGAAAAAATGAACATTACCAGCGAACAAAAAGAAGGTTTACTGCTAAGGATAAACAGAAAAATAATTTTAACACCAGGGCAGTTAAATGCCGACAGCGTAAAACTTGAACAAATAGAAGCAAACGGCATGGATTATCAGGGGAAAATTCATGTAGCAGAAAGTGCAATCACGCAAAATATGATGCTTGAACTGGAATATGATGATGCAAAAGGAGGCACTGTGCTTATAGTAGGAACCCCTGTAAGCGTGGAAAAATCACCGGAAGAGTCATTCGTAAACCTGATTGTTGAGCCAGAACATGAACAAAAACCATTTTCCCTGAGTCTGGCAAAAAATGTAAAAAGAATTCGAGGAAATGTCCTGCGGTAATTTGTTTTTTTTCACAAGGAGAGAAGCCGGACAGTGCAAAATTGACAGGCAGTGCAAAAACATTGAAACAACCGTATTTTTCCTATATCATTCAAAATTATGAAAGAACTAGAACTTAAATACGGATGCAATCCAAACCAGAAACCCGCCCGGGTTTTTGTTGATGAAGGAGATCTTCCTGTTACTGTGTTAAACGGAAGGCCTGGCTACATAAACCTGCTTGATGCCCTTAACGGCTGGCAGCTTGTAAAAGAATTAAAACAGGCAACATCTCTTCCTGCCGCTACATCGTTTAAGCATGTTTCTCCGGCAGGGGCTGCTGTAGGAAAACCTTTAAGCGACACCCTTAAAAAAATCTACTTCACCGACGGAGTAGAACTTTCGCCTATGGCCTGTGCCTATGCAAGAGCCAGAGGGGCCGACAGAATGTCCTCTTTCGGCGATTTTATTTCCCTCAGCGATGAATGTGATGAAGCAACAGCTCTTCTTATAAAAAAAGAAGTTTCCGACGGAATAATAGCACCATCCTACAGCCCGAAAGCACTTGAAATTCTTAAAGCAAAAAAGAATGGAAATTACTGTGTCCTTCAAATTGACAAAGACTATGTTCCTCCAGAAACAGAGGTAAAACAGGTTTTCGGCATTAAATTTGAGCAGGGGCACAATTTCCTTAAAATTGACGAAACCTGTTTGGAAAATATCGTAACAAAAAACAAACAGCTTTCGCCGGAAGACAAGCAGAACCTTATAATTGCCCTTATTACGCTGAAATACACTCAGTCAAATTCCGTATGCTATGTAAAAGACGGTCAGGCAATTGGAATTGGAGCCGGTCAGCAGAGCCGTGTTCACTGTACGCGTCTTGCAGGACAAAAGGCAGACAACTGGTGGCTCAGGCAAAGTCCAAAAGTATTAGGCCTTCAATTTGTAGACGGAATTAAACGCGCCGACAGAGACAATGCAATCGATGTCTACATCGGAGACGAATACGAAGATGTGCTGGCAGAAGGTAAATGGCAGACCATATTCAGAGTTAAGCCTGAAGTTTTTACCAGAGAAGAAAAAAAGGACTGGCTTTCTAAAAATACAAATGTTGCCGTAGGCTCCGACGCATTCTTCCCTTTTGGCGATAATATAGAAAGGGCAAGAAAATCCGGTGTAACTGTAGTAGCACAGCCAGGAGGTTCTGTTCGGGATGATCAGGTAATTGAAACTGCCGACAAATACAATATGGTAATGTGCTTCAACGGAATAAGACTTTTCCACCACTAAAAAATTAAAAAAATAATAATGGCTGTCCAAACAAAGCTCTTCTGAAGTGTACTCCACTTACGCTTTTCGGACAGCCTTTTTTTATTTTTCAGGACGGTTTTCGTTCAGCCAGCTGGCAAAAATTTCTGCGGCAATTCCGCACAACTGCGGGCAGGGGCGTTTTTTGTAATATTCGGCCGTTCTCTGTTCAGAAACAGGACTGTCCGCTTCGTGGAAACCGGCTTTTTTTTCTTTAAAAAGATTGTCAGAAGTTCCCATAGGAACAAGCCCCAAAAGTTCCCGGCAGATTATAGAACCGTTTTTTTCTTTAAACCTTCGAGCCAGCTCCTGTCCATGCCTGTATATATTATCTTTTACAGTTTTATCGCCGCTGCTTTCTCCAAGATACATTCCAAGACAGAACATTATTCCAGAAAAAGTACCGCACATTTCCCTCATACGGCATACTCCGCCGCCAAAAGGAAGGGAAATTTTTAAAATCTGCTGCCGGTCAAATCCCAGTTCTTCTGCAAAAACTTCTGCCACCGACTGAGTACAATTAAGCCCGGACAAAAAATTCTGCTCTGCCCGTTTTTTTGCCTCTTCAACATCAATCATATTTCATTCCTAAAGTTTTTCTATTAATGATGATGCAATCTCCATAAAATCAGCATCAAGAGATTCAATTTCACCTTCATCAACAGCCCTGTTTATTTCCTGAGCCATAGGAATTTTTGCAAGAAGCGGAATATGATAATCTGCGGCAATTTTTTCTACATTGCTTTCTCCAAAAATTTTTATAATTTTATTGCAATCAGGACACTGAACATAACTCATATTTTCAATAAGACCTATAATAGGAATGTTCATCTTTGCAGCCATTTTTACGGCCTTTTCTACAATAACACGAACAAGCTGCTGAGGACTGGAAACAATAACAATTCCGTCCAAAGGCAAACTTTGAAAAACAGTAAGAGGAACATCTCCTGTTCCGGGAGGCATATCAACAAACATAAAATCAACATTATCCCAAATAACTTCTTCCCAAAATTTTTTAACGAAACTGTTTACCATAGAACCGCGCCAAACGACAGGATCAGTTGCATTAGGAAGAAGAAGATTCATGCTCATAAGCTGAATTCCAGAAGCAGTTGTTTCCGGAAAAATAAGGCCTTCCTCGTTGCAAAGAACACTTTCACCCAAAACACCAAAACTTGTAGGAATTGAAGGTCCTGTAATATCAGCATCAAGAACGGCACAGCGGTATCCTTTTTTTGCCATTTTCGAAGCAAGAAGAGCTGTAACAAGAGATTTACCAACCCCGCCCTTACCGCTTACAACGCCAATTACCTTTTTAACAGAACTTTTAGGATTAAGATGAAATTTAAAATCCCTGGAACTACATTCACTGCTGCATGTAGAACAGTTATGCGAACAATTTTCAGCCATATAATATCCCCCTTATAAAAATCCGCATCAGGCGACAACGCCCAAAAACTAATTTTTGTCTCTTTAATATACTCCTTTTACATAAAAAAGTGAATTTTTTCATGCGTAACTGCACAATTTTGTCCTGGAACTTTGTTTGTTCCCTTTTACTATTTCCTTTAATTTCTATAAACTTAAACGATGATTTTATCTGTTACTTTTTCAAAACCTTCAGAAAATGTGGAAACCATTCTTGGAAAAAAATACATCCGTATAAAAATAAAGCGCTCAACTTCTGCAGGAAGCGAAATGCCGTATTATGGAGAATTTTTTACTTCAACTCAGGTTTTTCATAAAAAATTTTCAGAAGAAGAAGCATTAAATTTTATTGAAGAAAACTGCGGAAAAACCTTTAAAAACTGCACCATAATTTCTCCGGAAAATACAACTACATACATGACCAGCCGGAAAGGAAAAATTACAAAACTTGTAAAACCCAACAACCAGACACAAAATATAATATCTCCCCTTAAAAACATAAAGGAAACTTCCCCTCAAATAAACAGAGAAAAAAACAGGATTCTAAAAGAAGGAACAACAATTCCCTTTCTTGTACAGCTTGGCATAATGGCTTCTGACGGAAAAATAAAATCATCAAAATTCAATAAATTCAAACAGATAAACAGATTTTTAGAAATTTTTTCAGATATTCTGCCAGAAATAAAAAAAACAGATTCCACTCCTTACAGAATCTTAGACTTTGGTTCAGGAAAAAGTTACCTTACTTTTGCCGTACATTATTTAATGACAGAAATTCTTCACCTTCCCTGCGAAATTTTCGGTCTTGATCTTAAAAAAGATGTAATAGATTACTGCAATTCCCTTGCATCCCAACTAAAACTCTCCCACATTACATTTAAAACAGGCAGCATTCAGGATTTTGAAGAAAAAAACAGTCCAGATATAATAATTACCCTTCATGCCTGCGATACGGCAACAGACTACGCTCTAGACTACGCACTGCGCCACAAAGCAAAGGCAATATTAAGCGTTCCCTGCTGTCAGCACGAAATTAATTCCCAGCTCAAAAAGAGCAGTCTTAAACAGGAAGAACCTCTTTACCCTTTCACAAAATACGGCCTTGTAAAAGAAAGGTTCAGCGCCCTTGCAACAGACTTAATCCGCTCAGAAATTCTGGAATCAGAAGGGTATAAAGTTCAGATGATGGAATTTATTGATGATGAGATGACACCGAAAAACATAATGATAAGGGCTGTAAAACAAAAAACAAAAGACTGCCAGAAAAAACTTTCGGAAGGAACGGCAAATTTAATAAAAGCCCTCAACATAAGCCAGACACTTTTAGACTTACGGAAACCGGAACTGTAAAAAAAAGACCGCCCGGCATAAAGCAAAATACACTTAAAAGCCAGACGGTCTTATAAAATTAAGTAAAACTACCCAAAAAGACTATTTTTCTTCAAGTTTGCCGTTCTGGAAAATCATGTTTGCATCGTTAATATAGCTTTCTGGAATTACAATTCCGCAGTTTTTGGCAGAATCCAAATCAATAAGAAGATCAGTATCTTTTGGATCAGTCATAAAGCGGACAGGAAGTTCTTCTGGTTTTTTACCGTTAAGAATTTCAAGAACCATTTCGCCGGTAGCCCGACCAGCTTTATAGTAGTTAAAACCAGAAGCCATTAAACAGCCACCTTCCTTTACACCGGTAACATCGCCGGAAAAAACAGGCTTTTTATTTTTTTCAAAAACCTGAATAAGACTGGAAAGGGCACTGAAAACAGTATTATCGGTGGTCAGGTAAATGCCGTCAACTTTATCAATAATAGCTTCAGCAGCCTGCCTTACTTCGCTGGAATTAGAAATGGACTGAGTTACAAGATTAAGCCCCTGCTCCTTACATGCCTGTTCAACAAGTTTAAGGGAAGAAACAGAGTTAGCTTCGTTAGAAGTGTAAATGTATCCCAAAGTTTTAATGCCGGCAATTTCCTTAAAAGTTGCAATATGCTGTTTTGTAGGAATAGCATCGCTCATTCCAGTAACATTGCCCTCCCCCTTATCCAGAGAAGAAACAAGACCAACACCCACAGGATCCGTTACAGTACCAAAAACAATAGGAATATCCTTAATAGTATTAGCAAGGGCAAGAGCCACAGGAGTAGCAATACCAACAGCCACATCAACATTTTCATCGCGATATTTCATGGCAATTTGAGTAGCCGTATTAACATCGCCGTTTGCATTCTGAAGGTCAAATTCCGCATCAACATTATTTTCCTTCAGAACATCAATAATTCCCTGCTCAACAGAATCCAGCGCAACATGCTGAACAATTTTGGCAATACCGATTTTTATTTTTTTGTCCGCCGTATTTTTTTTAGAACAAGATGCCAAAGAAAAAATTAAACAACAGGACAAAACAACAGAAAAAAACTTAGAACCTTTCATAAAAAAGCCTCCTTTAGAACTCTTCATAAAAAGAAAAAGCCCCGAAAAACATCAGGTAAAATTATGTTACTATAAATAGAAACGCAATGTCAAGATATTTAAAAGGGTGTTCCGGCATAAATGCCGTCAGGCTTTCCGTGTTTCCGGCTTACGCCTCCATTCTTCCGCTGCGCTCCAGAACGCCGTCCCGGCGACACTCCAATCCTTAACACAACCGCAGAAAACTTCAGTTTTCGAGGATTGTGTTAAGCCGTGCGCACTTTGCGCACATGTCCAATAATGCTATTTTTCAAAATAGCCAGATAAAACCGCAGG